>DAOWJU010000343.1 GCA_030640215.1 Desulfuromonadales bacterium | reverse complement strand
GATACCGCCGGTCGGATCGAGCGTTTCCGTAAGCGGTACGAAAAGAAAGACTAGAGTTCTAAGGGGCGGCCCTGCCGGGTCGTCCCTTTATTTTTGATGTCGGGCTCCCTGGCTGATACTCTCTAAACTCATAGCTTCAGAACAATACTCTCCGCGTCCCGTTCCGGGACACGGCCCGGCTCCCCGGACGGCGCGGTCCCATTTGGAAACGAAGGCCATGCTCGTCCAACTTCTTACGCACACTCCCAATCCAGAACAGGTCGTAGCAGCCGCCGCGCGGCTCTGCTACTCTGATTCTTCCATCGAGCAGTTGCTTGAACAGGCACCAGAGCAGGCCGCCAAGCTGTTGCGGAAGATTCTCGAACTCGGCCACTATTCGGTGCTCGAACACGCTTCCTTCACTTTTGGTATCGAGGGAATCAGTCGCGCCTGCTCCCATCAACTTGTGCGCCACCGGCTTGCCTCGTTTTCGCAACAAAGCCAGCGTTACGTTACTCATGACCAGCCCTTCGAGGCGATCATTCCCGAAAGCATACGTGAGCATCAGCCACTGCTGGAACGTCTTGATCTGCACATGCAAAAGACCCATGAACTGTATCGTGACCTGATGACCGCGGGAGTTCCTGCGGAAGATGCCCGTTTTGTTCTGCCCAATGCGGCTGCAACCAAGCTGGTGATGACTATGAATGCTCGGGAACTGCATCACTTTTTTGCCTTGCGCTGTTGTCGGCGCGCCCAATGGGAAATTCAGGAGATGGCCAAAGCCATGCTTCGTTTGCTACGACAGGCTTCTCCTCTGCTCTTTGCCGAGGCTGGTCCTGGCTGTCTGAAGGGGCCTTGTCCCGAGGGGACTATGACCTGCGGTGCAATCAAAGAGGTACGAGAAGAATATTCGCAACTGTAATTCAACCCTGAATTTGCCGCTGATTGATGCAGGCAGATTCAACTTCAAAAATACTGATAGATTCCCATGCTGAATAAACTTGAAGAAGTCGCTGACCGGTTTCGTGAGGTCGAAGGTCTGCTCTCTGATCCCAGCGTAATCAAAGATCAGACGCGTTACCGCAGCTTGACCAAGGAGCATGCCGCCCTGACTGATGTCGTCAGCGGTTATGAGCGGTCTTGCCGTATCAGGGAGGAAATCGCTGGTAGTCAGGAACTTCTCAAAGATTCTGATGCGGAGGTTCGCGAGATGGCGAGTGCCGAAGTCGCTGAACTGGAGGCTGAGCTGACTGAACTTGAAGAACAGCTGAAACTCATGCTGCTGCCGAAAGATCCGAACGACCAGAGAAATATTATCCTTGAAGTGCGTGCCGGAACCGGTGGTGATGAGGCGGCTCTCTTTGCCAGCGATCTGTTTCGTATGTACTGTCGCTATTCTGATCGTCAAGGGTGGAAAGTTGAAGTCCTCAATACGGCAGAATCTGAAGCTGGTGGCTACAAGGAAGTCATTGCCCTGATCAGCGGTAAAGGGGTCTTTTCCCGATTCAAATATGAAAGTGGCGTTCACCGTGTGCAACGGGTGCCGGCAACCGAGGCTCAGGGTCGTATTCACACCTCGGCCTGTACGGTTGCGGTGATGCCTGAAGCTGATGATGTTGAGGTCGATATTGACCCGAGTGATCTGCGCATTGACCTCTACCGGGCGTCTGGAGCAGGTGGTCAGCACGTCAACAAGACTGAATCGGCGGTGCGGATTACCCACATTCCGACCGGTGTCGTGGTCGCCTGTCAGGACGAAAAGTCACAGCATAAGAACAAGGCCCGGGCGATGAAGGTTCTGCAATCGCGAATCCTTGATGCCATGCAGGCTGAACAGAATGCAAAAATGGCGGCGGACCGCAAGAGCCAGGTTGGCAGTGGTGATCGCTCCGAGCGCATCCGTACCTATAATTTTCCTCAGGGACGCTGTACCGATCATCGGGTCAATCTGACGCTTTACAAGCTCGAAGCCATTATGCAGGGCGATCTGGATGAAGTGATTGACACTTTGATCACGCATGCCCAGGCTGAACTGATGGCGGGACAGGACAACTGATGGTGAGACAGGATAACTGCTGGCGCAGGGGACTCACTTGAGCGAGCGCTGGACGGTCCTCAAAATTCTGCAGTGGACTGCGGATTATTTTACTGGCAAGCAGATCGACTCTGCGCGTCTGGAGGCCGAACTACTGCTGGCTGCAACCCTTGACATGGATCGGGTTGGTCTTTATGTCAATTTTGAGAGACCGCTTGATGCTGCCGAGCTAGCCGCTTTTCGCGAGCAGGTGCAAAGGCGTGCGCAACGGGAGCCGGTTCAGTACATTCTTGGTGAGACGGAATTCTGGTCCTTAACCTTCAATGTCAGTCCGGCGGTTCTGGTGCCGCGAGCGGATACGGAAGTTCTGGTCGAAGAAGCCCTGACCCGGGTCGAAGGTTCTGCCCGCGTTCTTGATGTCGGTACTGGCAGTGGTGCTATTGCAATCGCTCTGGCCCATGAAAAGACTGAAATACAGGTGACGGCTCTCGATTGCAGTGACGCGGCGCTCGAAGTGGCTCACGCCAATGCCGAACGTAATGGCGTTGCTGACCGGTTGATTTGTCTGCTAGGCGACCTGGCTGATTTGCCGCCGGGTCCTTTCGAAATGGTGGTCAGTAATCCGCCCTACATCCCAACCGGAGACTTGGCGCAACTGATGCCGGAAGTGCGTGATCATGAGCCACGCCTGGCCCTTGATGGTGGCGATGATGGTTTAATCGCTTATCGTCAGCTTGCTGCTCAGGCGGACAAAATTCTTGTTCCAGGTGGTTGGCTGCTGGTTGAGGTTGGTATCGATCAAGCGGCAGATGTCGAGGAGCTATTCAAGGCTGCCGGTCTTACCGAGGTCAAGCATCGTGATGACTATTCCGGAATCCCTCGGGTTGTTATGGGCAAAACAATGCTGTAAACGATAAGAGGCAAGAGGTAAGAAACTTTGGATAAATTGATCATAAATGGTGGCAAGCGACTGGCAGGCGAGGTTGCGGTCAGTGGTGCCAAGAACGCTGCTTTACCGCTGCTTTTTGCAACTTTGCTCTCCCCTGGACCGCACCGGTTAGGCAACCTGCCGCGTCTGCGCGATATTACGACTGCTGAACGACTGCTGGCAGGGCTTGGCGCTGAGGTTGACAGCAGCAATGGCACCCTGAAGGTTGCCACCGAGCAGATCAACAGTATGGAAGCTCCGTACGACCTGGTGCGTACCATGCGCGCTTCAGTGTTGGTGCTTGGCCCACTGCTGGCTCGCTACGGTAAAGCCAGGGTAAGCCTGCCCGGTGGTTGCGCGATTGGTGCCCGGCCGATTAACCTGCATCTCAAAGGGCTTGAAGCCATGGGTGCGGAAATTCATCTTGAGAACGGTTATGTCGAAGCTAGCGCCAAGCGCCTGGAAGGTGCCCGGATTCACTTTGATATCCCGACCGTTGGTGGCACCGAAAACCTGCTGATGGCCGCAACCCTTGCCAGGGGGACAACGATCCTCGAAAATGCTGCGCGGGAGCCGGAAATTATTGATCTCGCCAAAGCTTTGCAGGGTATGGGCGCATATATTGAGGGTGCTGGTAGCGATACCATCACAATTGAAGGTGTTGACGATCTGACCCCGATGGATTATCAGGTCATGCCGGATCGTATTGAGGCAGGCACTTTCCTGGTGGCCGCTGCCATGACTGGTGGTCGGGTCGGCGTCAAAGGTGGCTGTGCCGAACATATGGAAGCGCTGCTCAGTAAGCTTGAAGAAGCTGGCGCAACGGTTGCTGCGACTCCGGAAACTCTCTGGGTTGAAGGCCCGCAAGAGATCCAGGCGGTGAATGTCAAGACCCAGCCGCATCCAGGCTTTCCCACCGATATGCAGGCCCAGTTCATGGCGATGATGACTCTTGGCAACGGTACCAGCATGATTACCGAAGCGGTCTTTGAAAACCGTTTCATGCATGTGAGCGAGCTGCAGCGAATGGGCGCTGATATCTCCATTGAGGGCCATACGGCCGCGGTTAATGGTGTCTCTGCTCTGCATGGCGCACCGGTGATGGCGACGGACCTGCGGGCCAGCGCCTGTCTGGTACTTGCCGGGCTGGCTGCTGATAGCACCACCGAGATCAGCCGTATCTATCACCTTGATCGTGGTTACGAAAAATTGGAAGAGAAGTTTCGCAGCCTGGGCGCTGATATCGAGCGTGTGCCGGCATAAAAACTAGTGACTGGGGACCATGGACTGGTTACACTGTCAAATTGTCGAATCTATTACCAGTTACTGATCATTGATCACTGGATTGAATCATGAATGATTACCTGACTTTTGCCCTTCCCAAAGGGCGTATTATGCAAGACTCCATGGAGCTGTTTGCCAAGATCGGCATTACCTGCCCGGAGATGGACAACCCCGGTCGCAAACTGGTCTTTGTCAATCACGAAGATAAACTACGTTTCATGGCCGTGCGTTCTCAGGATGTGCCGACTTATGTCGAGCATGGCTGTGCTGATATCGGTGTGGTTGGCAAGGATACTCTGCTGGAACAGGGCAAAGACCTGTACGAGCCGCTCGATTTGCAGTTTGGTTACTGCCGTATGGTGGTTGCCGAGCCGAAAGAATTGCGTCAGGATGATGACCCCGCTGGTTGGTCGAATATCCGGGTTGCCAGCAAATACCCCAATGTGACAGAAAAGTTTTTTGCCGCCAAAGGCATTCAGGTCGAAGTCATCAAGCTCTATGGTTCAATCGAACTTGCGCCACTGGTCGGTTTGGCCGAGAGGATCGTCGACCTGGTTTCAACCGGCGGCACCATGCGCGAGAATGGCCTGGTTGAAGTGGAAACGATCGCCGAAGTCACCAGCCGTTTGATTGTCAATCGCGCCAGTCTCAAGACCAAGCATAAACGCATTTCCCGATTGATCGAGGATCTGGAAAAGGTGATTGAAGATGGACCTCGGATTTCTGATTGAGTCCGGAGCTCTGGAGGGATAAATTATGATTCGGTTTCTGCGTTTTTCAGATGCTGGTTTTGCTGAAAGTTTCCGCGAGATCAGTGAACGCGGCGAGACGATGCCCGCTGGAGTTCTTGAGACCGTTCAGGGTATCCTGACCGATGTTCGTGAACGCGGCGACGCAGCGCTTTGTGAATACACAGAGCGCTTTGATCGTCTCAAGCTGGCAGCTGGAAGTCTTGAAGTCTCTGCTGCAGAGATAGAAGAGGCTCTTGCTGCGGTCGATAGTGAGACTCTGGCAACTCTGCAGCTGGCTGCAGACCGGATTGCCGCTTTTCACGCTAAACAGAAGGAAGAGACCTGGCTCTCTGATGACGAGCCCGGTATCCAGTTGGGCCAGATGGTCACGCCTCTCGATCGGGTCGGTATTTATGTGCCGGGTGGTAAGGCGGCGTATCCCTCGTCGGTGCTGATGAATGCGGTACCGGCCAAGGTTGCCGGTGTTGGTGAGATCATCATGGTGGTGCCGATGCCGGACGGTGTGGTTAACCCATATGTCCTGGCGGCAGCCCACATTGCCGGTGTTGACCGAATTTTCAAGCTTGGCGGTGCCCAGGCTGTGGCAGCCCTCGCCTATGGTACAGAAACGGTGCCTAAGGTCGATAAAATTACCGGACCTGGCAATATCTATGTGGCCACGGCCAAGCGCCTGGTCTTCGGTACTGTCGATATCGACATGATCGCCGGGCCCAGTGAAATTCTGGTGATTAACGATGGCAGTGGCAACCCGGCTCACATTGCTGCGGACCTGCTCTCGCAGGCCGAGCACGACGAGCTGGCCGCCTCACTGCTGATTACCACTGACGAGACCTTTGCCCAACAGGTCGCCGAGGAGTTGGAGGCTCAGCTTGAGCAGTTATCGCGTGCCGCAATTGCCCGTCAGTCAATCGATAACTTCGGTGCGATTATTCTTGCCCGTGATCTGAACGAAGCCGCGGCATTCAGCAACCAGATAGCTCCGGAGCATCTGGAACTGGCGGTTGCCGAACCTTTTGAGCTGCTGCCGCAAATCCGGCATGCTGGCGCGGTCTTTCTTGGCCATAATACTCCGGAAGCAGCTGGTGACTACCTGGCCGGACCGAACCACACCTTGCCGACCGGTGGTACCGCGCGCTTCTTCTCACCACTTGGCACCGAAGACTTTGTCAAGAAGTCGAGTCTGATCTCGTTCAGTGCTGAAGGGCTGAACCGGCTGGGTGCAGATATTGTCAAAATTGCCGAGCTTGAGGGTCTGGAAGCTCACGCTAAATCGGTATCAATCAGGCTGCGTAAAGACTGATTTTGAATTCAAAATTGATTT
>DAOWJU010000070.1 GCA_030640215.1 Desulfuromonadales bacterium | reverse complement strand
CTCGAATTCTTCAGCTAGCCAAGAGCAACGGTTATAAGGTCAGTAAGGTTGTCAATACACATTGCCACTTTGACCACATCGGTGCCAACCAGATGGTGGTTGAAGAGACCGGCGCTGAATTATTGCTGCACGCGGCAGACCTGCCTTTGTTACAGAATGCCAGGAATCACGCTGAGGCTTATGGCCTGTCGGTCGCTCCTTCGCCTGAACCTGACAGATTCCTTGAACAGGGAGACACCTTTGAGGTGGGCGAACATCTTTTCTCCGTATTTCATGTGCCGGGTCACTCGCCTGGGAGCATCTGCTTGTTGAGTGATGGGCATTTGTTCGTTGGTGATGTTCTTTTTGCCGGGTCGATCGGTCGTACCGACCTGCCTGGTGGCGATTTTGATGCTCTGGTTGAAGGTGTCCGAGAGCGACTCTTTACCTTACCTGATGAGACGATTGTTCACCCCGGACATGGGCCGGATACCACGATTGGTCAGGAACGACGGATGAATCCATTTGTTGGTGATGGAGTCTAAGATGCTGCAAGGTCGATGCGTTATTCTGGGTGTGACGGGCGGAATTGCCGCCTACAAGGCTGCCGAGTTGTTGCGCCTGCTGATCAAGGCTGGTGCTGAAGTCCATGTTGTCATGACGCGCAGTGCGCAGGAATTCATTGCACCTCTTACCTTTCAGACTCTTTCCGGAAACCCCGTTCATACGGAACTTTTCAGTCTCATTCAGGAACAGGAAATCGGCCACATCTCCCTTGCTGATCGTGCTGATCTGGTGCTGATTGCTCCGGCAACAGCAAATCTTGTCGGTAAGGTCGCCAACGGTATTGCCGATGATTTGTTGACGACAACAATCATGGCAACTCGGGCTAAAATCCTCTTTGCTCCGGCCATGAACAGCAATATGTGGGAGAATCCGGTCTACCAGGAGAACCATGCAAAGCTGGAGGGGCTCGGCTACCATTTTATCGAGCCAGCTTATGGTGAACTGGCTTGTGGTTGGCAAGGGCAGGGTAAGCTGCCTGACCCTCAGGAGATTTTCAGCTCGGCTCAGGCGCTTCTCGGCAGCAATGATCTGGCGGGCAAAACGGTTCTGGTGACTGCCGGGCCAACGCGCGAAGAGATTGATCCGGTACGTTTCCTCAGTAATTATTCCTCTGGAAAAATGGGTTATGCTGTCGCCTGCGCCGCTCGTAATCGCGGTGCCAGGGTTGTCCTGGTCTCCGGGCCAGTCAATTTGCGCGAACCAGAAGGGGTGGAGACGATTCAGGTCGTTAGCGCCCGAGAGATGCATGAGGCAGTCATGAAGATAGCCGAACAAGCTGATCTCATCATCAAGGCTGCTGCCGTTGCCGATTTCCGTCCAGTAGCATGTGGTGAGCAGAAGGTAAAAAAAGGTAGCGCCGTGACCATGACGGTCGAACTGCAGCGCAACCCGGATATTCTGGCTGAACTCGGCCAGGAGAAGGGCTCTCGGATCCTGATCGGTTTTGCTGCAGAAACGGAAGAATTATTGAAGCATGCCCGTGAGAAATTGACGAATAAGAATCTTGATATGATTGTCGCCAATGATGTGACTCAGGAAGGTGCCGGGTTTGATGGTGATACGAATATCGTGCGTTTCCTGACTGCTGATGGCAACGTGGAAGAGTTACCACAGATGACCAAGGAAGCAGTTGCCGAGATCTTGCTGGACAGGGTCACAGCTCTATTCCCAGAGGATTGAGACGTCAGGACTCTGAAAGTAGCGTTAATAGATCATCCGGTTGACAGATACCTTCTTTAAGCCTGGTTTTGATGACGGCGAGCATCTGATCGGCATCACTTTCGCGCAGTTTGCCATCGAGCCAGAGAGTATGCAGGTTCTTGCGGATCATGTTGGCAGTGTTGATGGCTCGCTCTCCGGTCGGGTCGGCATTCCGAAAGGGACTGTTGTCAACATCCTGCAAGAGGCTGAGGGTCGCCTTGTTGGTTAGGCCAAGGTATTCCTCCTGATCTTCTGGTGTGATCGGCCACTTCGAGGTTTTGGTGAGCGAACGCAGCACTTTTTGATATTGCTGTAACCGGTTCAGAAGTAGCAGTGAGTTGAAGAGCCTTTTGTTGGTGGCGAAAGAGAAGATCGTATCGGCGAGAATGCTGCGCAAGAGTTTATCATTCTCTGAGAAGTCTTTTCGGCCGATCGAACGCGCCAAAGGCCAGGTCTCGGGGGAAACATGAGCCTCGAAACGCATTTCCCAATAAGTATGCTTGAGCAGTATTGTGTTGTAAGTGCGAACCAGTTTGAAGGGTACAAAGTAGGAATGGGCTATGGTGTCAGCAGCGAGATGGCTGAG
>DAOWJU010000149.1 GCA_030640215.1 Desulfuromonadales bacterium | reverse complement strand
GGTCTGGCCAAAGAGTGCGACCTTCTCAAATTTGAGGGAGATTAAACCGGCAATCGAAATCAGCATCACCACAAAAGAGACGATTTTGTAAATGCGGGGATGTAAATCGCGGAATTTCAGGAGCCGCCAGGCAAAGAGCAGGCAAGCAAAGGGGATCATCAGGGCTGGCAGGCCGATGACCTGGTAAAAAAGGTCGGAGACATAGGCGCCAGCTTTGCCACAGAAGTTGTGGATCGTTGCCGGGTCAAGATTGTTATTGAAAGAGGGGTCACTGTTGTTGAAGGAGATCAGGCTCAAAAGCAGGACGAGACCCGCAGCCATCCAGACCAGGCCAGCAATCTCTTTTTTGATATGTTCGCGTAGAAAGGTTTTACGTGGTTTTTCGCTCATAAGCATCCCGGTGAATAATTGGCGCCATGTTAGCGCAATTATAGGGAAAAGGTCAAAGGTTGGTTGTTCGGTTGGCTAGCAGCTTGTCGGACAATCAGGGCTGAAGCGAAAATTTGAATGTTTGAGGTCAGATTTTGGCTCATTTGAGAGTAATAGCCGTAGCTATTGGTCGAAAAGGAGCTGAAATATGGACCAAACAGACGAATTTGTAGCCAGTTTATTGATTGTCCGACAGGTTGCTAGAGGAAAAAGACCAGACCCACGCCGCCGACAAACCAGCAGTAGAAAGCAAACCAGTGCAGCCGTCGTCGTTTGATGATGCCCATCAGCAGGTGGATGCAGAACAGGCCGGTTATCAATGCTGCAATCGTTCCGGCGATGTAGGGAAGGATGGCGTCGGTGGCTACGGCATCAAGATCCTTCACAGAGAGTAGTGCTGCTCCGAAAACCGCTGGCAGCGCTAACAGAAACGAGAAGCGAGCTGCGGTTTCGCCATCGACACCGCGCAGGAGTAACGCAGCGATGGTTGAGCCAGCCCTGGAGATGCCGGGGATGATGGCGCAGCCCTGAACCGTACCGACGACGATGGCGTCCATGAATGACATTTCTTTGCGGGATTGCTCCCGTTTGCGCAGGCGCTCTGCGAACCAGAGCAGGCTGCCGGTCACCAGCAGCATGACGCAGACAAGGGCCGGGCGTTCGAAAAGACCAATAAAGAAATCTTTAAAGAGCAGGCCGATTATGGCCGTTGGTACCGATCCGGCGATCAGCAGCTTGACCATAAATCGCTGTTGTACTGCCGCTTCATCGCGTCGCCAGAGGGAAGAGATCAAACCGATCAGGTCGCGCCGGAAGTAGAGGAACACTGCGACCATGGAGCCGACATGTAAGAGCACATCAAAGAGCACACCCGATTGTTCAAAATCGCCCAACAGATGCTGGGCCAGAACCAGGTGGCCGCTCGATGAGACCGGCAGAAATTCGGTGGCACCCTGAAGAATGCCGAGTAATATTGCGTCAAGGAAAGTCATATAAACCCTAAAGCTCCATAATGACCGGCAGAATCAGCGGCCGACGAGCCATCTTTTTGTTGAATAAGCGGCGTAGTGTTTTACGGACCTCGACGCGAAGTTCTTCCCAGTCGGCCATCGCCTCCTGGCTGTGCTCGGCCAACATCTGGCAGACTAACTCCCTGGCTTCGTACAACAGCTCTTCACTTTCGTCTTCCGGAACGAAGCCGCGCGTAATGATCTCCGGTCCGGAGATGATCTCACCAGTCTCCTGATGCAGCGCCAGAAAGACAATGACCAGGCCATGATTGGCAAGGTGCCGACGATCACGCAACTCCATTTCACCGACGTCACCAACACCCTTGCCGTCAATAAATACCCGGCCTGTTGTAACTTTGGGTTCGATGTGATGGCCATTGCTGGAAAGTACCAGGGGCGTACCGTTGCTGAGCACAATCGCCCGTTCTTCGTCCCAACCCATGCTGTGTGCCAACTGTGCGTGTTTCACCAGATGACGGAATTCACCATGTACCGGTACGAAATACTCCGGTTTGACCAGGTTGAGTACAGTCTTTAGCTCGTTCTGGCTGGCGTGACCGGAAACGTGGATTTCACTGGTTGTTTCGTAATGGACTTCCGCCCCCCGCCGATAGAGATGGTTGATCACGTGAGTGATCGCCCGCTCGTTACCGGGGATGAATTTTGACGAGAGAATCACCGTGTCACCAGGGGTAATACTGATCTGTTTATGATCATCCATGGCTATGCGCGAAAGTGAACTGAGTGGTTCACCCTGGCTGCCGGTGGTCAAAATCAGAATTCGCCGCGGCGGCATATCGCGCATCTGGCGCAGGTCAATCAGAATATCATCGGGAACGTGCAGGTAACCGAGCTGTCTGGCGATGGCAATGTTGCTGACCATACTGCGGCCCGAGACCAGAACCTTGCGCTCCGCCAGAATGGCGGCATTGATCACCTGCTGGATGCGGTGGATATTGGAAGAAAAGGTCGCCACCAGAATCTTGCCCGTGCAGCGCGGCAGCAGATCTTTAAAGGCTTCGCCGACAGTGCGCTCGGAAAGCGTCTGGCCGGTATTCTCAACGTTGGTGGAGTCGGAGAGCAGCAGCAGGACGCCTTCTTCACCGTAGGAGGCCAGTCGGCCCAGATCGGTGGGTTGGTTGTCCACTGGCGTCGGGTCAAGCTTGAAGTCACCGGTGTGCACAATCAGCCCGGCTGGGGTACGGATGGCCAGGCCGCAGCCGTCGACAATCGAGTGAGCCGCGCGGAAGAACTCCACGTCGAAAGGGCCGATATTGACCGGTTCGCGAACCTTGATGCTCTGACATTTAACTTTGCTTGTCAGCTTATGCTCTTCCAACTTATTGGCGAGCAGGCCCAGAGTCAGAGGTGATCCATATATCGGAGGACAACCGAGCGCTTCGACCAGGAAAGGAATCGCACCGATATGATCTTCGTGGCCGTGGGTCAGAACCATACCGACGATTTCATCCTGACGCGCGGCAATGGCCGAGATGTCGGGAATGACCAGGTCGATGCCGAGCATGTAGGCTTCCGGGAACATCAGGCCACAGTCGATAATCAGCAGGCCCTCTTTGGCCTCGACAACCATCATGTTGAGGCCGATTTCACCGAGACCGCCTAATGGCAGAATTCGTACTGCATCGGAGTGCAGGGGGCGCACTGTTCCAGAATTTTGTAAATCGGTCGTCATAAGTTGAAACTTTCTGACAAATCAGGGGGTTGGCGATGAAAACGACGTTAGTCTAGGGGAGTGGTGATTAAGAGTCAAATGCTTTCCTCTTTGCTGCTCTCTGCTTTGGTGGTTACAATGTCAGATAAATCCAAGGAGTTGCAATGAAATTACCCCGACCACTGATCGAAGGGCGACTGGTCCGCCGTTACAAGCGTTTCCTGGCCGATGTCAAATTGGAGGATGGCGCCCTGGTAACAGCCCATACTGCGAATACTGGCAGCATGCGGCAATGCGCGGAGTCAGGCCAGGTCGTGCTCCTCTCTAAAAGTGATAACCCGAAACGCAAACTTGCCTGGTCCTGGGAATTGGTCAAGATCAACAACTTTTGGGTTGATATCAATACTCATCGTGCCAATCGGGTGGTCGAAGAGGCTTTACGCAACAACATCATCCCCGAGTTCCAAGATTATACGGTGCGCCCCGAATTCC
>DAOWJU010000341.1 GCA_030640215.1 Desulfuromonadales bacterium | reverse complement strand
ATTTAGTAGGATGCGTCCAAGTACCACCTATGCCTATGCAACCAGTTAAGATAAACATAGAGATAAAAATAACAAATACTTTCATTGAATTGCCTCTATTCTTATAGCCACCTCTGATCATTAACAAAAAAGCCATCCGCAGTCGTACGGATGGCTTGTAGTCTAAAGTCATATTCCCCCTAAAATCTCATTCACCAAGCAACTGACACACTCGGCAATATACGCCCATTGGGCTGAAACGTCAAAATTCATGTTGTCTCGGAAGTTGTGTCAGACGCTCATGAGAATCAAATTCTATCGATCTGTGCGATTCCTATAAACCCTGCGACTGACACACTCGTCAATCTACAGTAATAGACGATGAAGGTCAAAGAAACGACAGTGTCGAATGTTGCGTCATGATTTTTGGAAGGTAAAAGTTTGTAGATACACTCCTCACCAGAGCCCCAAAGCCAACCGAATATCGGGGAATTCAGTACAGATTGTAAGTTGCTGTTTTTAAAAGATAATTGGGGCTTTTGCCGAAAGCGCAAAAGCAGCCATGTACCGCTAATAACGCAAAAAGAGCCGCAAACCCGAAGGGTTGCGGCTCTCGCTATTATTATTGGGTGTACCTGCTCTACCGACTGAGCTACAACGGCAAGCTTTGCCAATGTTCAGATGTTTAACATAAATGCGTTCAGATAATTATCACAAACGCCCTTCTCTTACAATCAAATTGCACGTCATATTTGGGCGAAATTTCAAGCAAACAGCCGTCTGCTACAGGTTGTCGGAAAAGATCATCTCAGTCCACTGTCCAGGTCCTCCCAGAGATCTTCCACATCTTCAAGACCTATAGAAATCCGCAGTAGTTTTTTGGATATGCCCTGTTGAAGTTTATCCTGTGCCGGAATCGCTGCATGAGACATTGACCAGCAGTGGGTGAGGATGGTCTCAACACCACCGAGGCTGGGAGCAATAATCGGCAATTTGACGCCTTCAAGAAGCTTTTTAACTTGTAACTCTTCCTTAAGTTCAAAAGAAAGTACGGCACCGGCACCGGTGGCTTGAGAGAAATGCAACTCGCGGCCCTGAAAGTTGCATAAACCTGGAAACCAGACTCTGCTAATGGCCGAATGTGCCTCAAGTCGTTCTGAAAGTGTTTGTGCTGTCTTCTGCGCGGCGTCAAGTCGCACCTTTAGGGTCTTGATGCCTCGTGAAAGCAGAAACGAGTCGAAGGGTGAAAGAACCGCTCCAAAAGCATTCTGGAAATATTTCAGTCTTTTTGCCAGGCCGACATCAGCGGTGGTGGTCAGACCCGCCAGGATGTCGCTGTGGCCACCGAGGAATTTGGTGGCACTATGGATGGTCACATCAATACCCAGGTCGAGTGGGCGCTGCATCAGCGGTGTCATAAAGGTGTTGTCGAGCATGGTGATCAGGTCATTCTCTTTGGCGATCTCGACCATGGCTCGCAGGTCGGTGATTTGAAAAAGCGGATTGGACGGAGTTTCGAGAAAAAACGCTTTGGTTTGAGGAGTGATGGCGGCTTTTACGGCATCAGGATCGGTCGTGTCAACCAGGCTGACTGTGATCCCCTGCTGAGGTAGAACCCCGGTAATGAAACGCCAGGACCCGCCATAGAGGTCAGCAGATGCAACCAGATGGTCACCGCTTTTCAGGAGTGACAGAGCGCTGCCGATCGCAGTCATTCCAGAAGCGTACGCAAAACCTCGAACACCGCCCTCTAGCAAGGCAATAGCTTCCTCAACCTGCTCACGGCTCGGATTGCCGCTACGGGCATAGTCGTATTCACCGGATACGCCACCTTCATGATGGTAGGTTGATGCCTGGTAAATAGGGACAGTTGCTGCACCGGTTGCCGGATCGCGATCTTTGCCTTGGTGAACGAGTAAAGTTGCTGGACGGTATTTAGGGTGTGACATGCTTTTTGCTCCTATAGGGGGTTAAAACTTGTGCATTGACCTTGTAACTGAAATTCATTCAGTTCAAGCCAGAGCCTGTTCAAGATCAGCAATGATGTCTTCAACTGACTCAGTGCCAACGGAAAGCCGCAACAGGCTCTCGCAGATGCCGAGTCGCTGACGTTCGGCTTCTGGAATGTCACCATGGGTCTGTACCGCAGGCAAGGTCATCAATGATTCCACACCACCAAGGCTTTCGGCAAAGGAGATCAACTGCAAACGCTTGAGGATGGATCTGGCCAGTTCATCACTCTCAACTCTGAAGGAGAGCATACCGCCAAAACCGCTTGCCTGTTTACGGGAAAGTTCGTGGCCTGGATGTTGCTCAAGTCCAGGGTAGTAGATGTCCGTGACTTTAGGGTGCTGTTCCAGCCAAAGTGCAATGACCAGCGCGTTCTGACAGTGACGGTCGATACGAAGTGTCAGGGTTTTGAGGCTACGCAAGAGTAGCCAGCAGTCGAATGCCGGCAGAACTGCGCCGGTTGAATTCTGCAGAAAATAGAGCCGCTCGCCGAGTTCTTCGTCACGGGCAACCAGAACGCCTGCGCAGAGGTCGTTGTGACCACCCAGGTACTTGGTCGCACTGTAGATGACGACGTCGGCTCCGAATTCAAATGGGCGTTGCAGGACCGGGCTCAGAAATGTGTTGTCGACCGCAAAGAGCAGATTGCGCTCACTGCAGAGTTGGCCAAGAGCTGCGAGATCGGCGATGCCGAGCAGCGGGTTGCCTGGAGTTTCTACCAGCAGTGCTTTGGTTGTCTCTTTTACCGCAGCAGCAACTGCGGCACTGTTGGTCGTGTCGACATAAGTAACCGTCATCCCGAAGTTGGCAAAGATCTGATCAAGCACGCGATAGGTGCCGCCGTAAAGATCTTCACTAACGACAATGTGGTCGCCCTGGGAGAAGTGCAGGAAGAGGGTGGTGAGAGCCGCCATCCCGGAAGCAAAAGCCAGGCCGCGAGCCCCTCCCTCAAGTTCTGCCAGGCCCTTTTCCAAAACCTCTCTGGTCGGGTTTATGGAACGGGTGTAGTCGTAGCCAGTGGATTCGCCGACGCCAGGGTGGCGATAGGTGGCACTCAGATGAATCGGCGGGCTGATTGCTCCGGTTCGTTCATCGACGCCGACACCCAGCTGGACCAGGTTGGTTTCTATGGAATGTTCGCGTGCTGGTTTCATCTTTCCTCCTCGGTTGGTGAGAAGGGAATAAAAAGGCCCCTTCTCGGATTCATGAGAAGGGGCCTGGAGAGACAAGTAGTACAGTCCTCTGAGCTCCGTCCCCATCTTTTCCCCGGAAATCCAGGGCAGGAATTAGCACCTGTCATCCGCCTTCGCATAAAGCTTGTGCGCATCGGTTGCTGTGGCTTCAAAGGGCCTGTCCCTCCACCACTCTTGATAAAGACGCTGCTGTTAAGCAACTATGTGACTATAGAGATAAGGAATCATAAGACAAAAGTCAACTAAAAAGGTAGTGAATGGCTTTTGTTAATTCATTCTTTCTCTGT
>DAOWJU010000080.1 GCA_030640215.1 Desulfuromonadales bacterium | reverse complement strand
AGATCTGGCCGATTTTGCGACGGTCAATGAAATCTATGGTGAGTTCTTTACTGAAATACCGCCAGCTCGTGCTTGTGTTCAGGTAGCGGCTTTGCCGAAAGGTGTGGCGGTGGAAATCGATTGGATTGCTGCTGCACAGAAATAGTTTACTGAAGAAGGGAGTCAATAAAAAAGGGGCAGCCTGAAACAGGCTGCCCCTTTTATACTTTTTACAGCCCTTTATTGTGTTCTTACAATGAAGGACTGTCGCAATAATCAGCTCAGCTGGCTTTTTGAATTGCCCCTGACCGGATGCAGCGTGTGCAGACTTTCATGCTGCGTACAGAACCATCCTTGACAGCCCGTACCTTCTGCAGGTTCGGCTGAAAGACCCTCTTGGTTTTGTTGTGTGCATGGCTGACATTGTTGCCAGTCATTGGTTTCTTCCCACAGACATCACATTGGTTTGCCATTTTTTTACTCCTCCTAAAATGTTCTGAACGAAATCTTCTAGCATGAATTCGACCTCTTTGCAAGAGGTTTTCTTGTGAAACTCTCTTATGCTAGCAGCCTGTCTGACAAGCAAGATGCGTTAGTTTATGGGTTACACGGTACTCATCCCGTTTTACGCTTGCTTGCAAGATTCTCCGCCAAAGTCCAGCCGAGCAGGGCGGCTCCAGAGGCTCCCATCTCTGGCAGTAAAGTGCTGCTGTCCGCACAATAGAGATTGGCGCCTATTCGTAGTGGTAAGCTGGTGAGCTTTTGTCGTTGATTGTCGGTAGTAGGTACTGTTTGCGCGGAAAGTTTATCCTCTTCTGACGAAAGCTCATATTCAGCAAAGGGGAGCACCGGTTCAATTTGTTTGCGCAACTGTTCTACGGTTATTTCGCCAGCATCGAGAATAAGGCCATGGAGTTGTTTTTCACTCTTCTCGCTGGTCAGGCGTTCAAGTTGCTCTTGCAACTGATCTTCCGCTATTTCATCAGCACTGAGGGGGAGATCGCAGAGATCCTCTTCACTCTCTTCAATGGCCAGGCGTAGTGGTGTCTCCCCACCGCAAATAATCCGTGTTGCCAACAGCGGAGACAGCTGCCCGGTCAGGCTGCTGGTTGTGTGTCTGGAGAGGATCTGTGGCGACGGCAACGCTGCGACCTTGCCGGAATTAAAGCGGTCAGCCCAGCGCGTGTCGCCAAGCAGGAAGGTTGTCGCGGTAAACTGTCCGCCACTCTTGATGCTGCCGCCGGTCCATCGTGAGCCATTGAAGTCAATACGTTCAAGGTCTTCAAGATCAGCCTTTGAACCATGGAACTGGTCAAAGCGTTTTCCCAATAGCTCACTGAAGTCAGGCTCTATAAGATTCTCTGGTCGCATGGCCTGGGCCCATAATAAGGCAGCCTGGGCGTGTGACAGTCTGTTGATTTTCTTCAGTGCGAGTCCTTGCAGAAGATCGGTAATAAAATCTACCGCCACTTCCGGAACCTGGCGCAGAGAGTCTGTGATTGGCGCATCAAGCTCCGTCCAGTTGACTTTGCGTCGGATGCTGAGCAACTTGAAACTTGCGGTTGTTTTGAATGACGGCCATGGCAGCCCGCCATTCTCCCAAAGCAGATTCTCGAGTTGAGCGCCTTGAGCTCTTAGTTCCCCCAACCATTGTGAAACAGCGGGACCGTCTTGACCAAACTCACGGCAAAGTTCATTGTCGAGTGAGATGTCATTGTTCAAGGTGACGCGAGCTTTTTGTGAGATGACCTGGATTGGTTTTTGTGCCACGAAGCACGACCTGCCACCCAGAGTGCCGAGCAGCTTTTCAAGAAATAGTGAGGAATGAAACCATTCTGATGCCGTGGCTTCTCGATAACGCAGGAACAGGACTTTGCTGCCTTGCTTGGCAAGCAGGGCTGCCGCGATGCGGGCCGAAAGTGATCCGCCGATAATTGCGATGTCGTAATGTTTACTACTCATGAATTTATTACCGCTTTTTAAAGATAAACAGGACACGGATTGCACGGATGAACACGGATTTATAGAAAAGGTATCAAGACTTTTTTGTTCGATCCGTGTAAATCAGATTCTTATCCGTGTCCAGAGGTTTTGTTCGTAAACTGAATAGTTACAAATCTTCCTCAGATATAACGTCAAGGCCTGCCTTGCTCAACAGAGCTGTGGTCACACCCACGCCCTGAACGCATTCATCACCTTGATAGATTTGATGGACCCCGCAAGAGGGGCTGCGTTCCTTGAGTAACGCCCGGTTGCAATGACTCAGCCGGGCAATCTGTAAAGTCAGTTTTGCGCCGCGGCAGAAAACCTCATTCATTGACTGGCCGGATGCCGAAATGACTTTGCCTTGATCCGCAAGGACAGCATGACCATCGCCCGACAGAAAAAAAGTTTTGTCGCGGGGAGTCGACATTCCCGCCATTTGTTCCGGACAGACCGGGATTGGCAGCAGATTCTCGCGCTGCAGATAATCGCTGACGGCGGATGAGCGTTTGGTTTTGCCATCGTAGCGGGTTGGCAGGCCGAGCAGGCAGGCACTGACCAGAATTGGCTCGCGCTTTTCGATTGATGGCCATTGTTTGCTCATCGCTTGTTCATCGCTTGTTCATCGCTTGTCCAGTGCTTGTCCAGTGCTTGTCCATTGTAACTTCAACCCTCAATCGACGGGTTGATCATGGATGTCAATGCGGAGGGACAAGCTGGGTCAATGATCACCTGACGCCCGTCAACGCGAACCCGTCCCTCAGAAATCAGCTGGATTGCCCGGGGATAGCTCTTGTGCTCCTGCTCGAGAATGCGGGCTGCCAGAGTGTCGGCGCTGTCATCAGGCAGGATTGGCACGACCGCCTGCATGATGATCGGCCCGGTATCAACTCCGCCGTCTACAAAGTGCACAGTACATCCGGAGAAACGGGCGCCGTAGTCGAGAGCTTGTTGTTGTACGTGCAGGCCGGGGAAAGCTGGTAGCAGGGCGGGGTGAATATTAATCACTCGTTCCGGGAAGGCGTCGATAAAAGTCTGGGTGATAATGCGCATAAAACCAGCCAGAACCACCAGATCAACTTCGGCGTCTTGCAACGCTTTTACAACCGCGTTGTCGAAATCTTCACGTTGTGAAAAATCCCGATGGTTGATGCAGAGTGTCTCGATACCGGCTTTGCTGGCACGATCCAACGCCCCGGCGCCAGGATTGTTGGTGATGACAACAGCGATCTCTGCCGCGAGACTGCCATCCAGAGAGCGGTCGATGATGGCCTGCAGGTTGGTGCCGCCGCCTGAGGCCAGAACACCAATGCGCAACAATTTGGACATGGAAATACTCCAGAGGAAAGTCAGTTATGAGGGAGCCGTTATGAAGGAGCCGTTATGAAGGAGCCGTTATGAAGGAGCCGTTATGAAGGAGCCGTTATGAAGGAGCCGTTACGTGTCTTTTATCACGTGTCTTTCCTCACGTGT
>DAOWJU010000113.1 GCA_030640215.1 Desulfuromonadales bacterium | reverse complement strand
TCACAGAGAGCCTTATCCGGGTCTGGATGCACCTCAACCATAATCCCGTGTGCACCGACCACAATTGCAGCTTTGGCCATTGGTCCGACCAGATTACGTCGACCCGTCGCATGGCTGGGATCAACTACAATCGGCAAGTGACTCATTTCGCGGATCAGGGGAACAACACTCAGATCAAGGGTGTTACGAGTAGCCTTTTCAAAGGTCCGAATGCCTCTTTCGCAGAGAATGACGTGTGGATTCCCTTCTGAGAGAATATACTCGGCTGCAGAGAGAAATTCCTCAATGGTGGCACTCATACCCCGCTTGAGCAGGATCGGATGACCGGTCTTGCCTGCTTCCTTGAGCAGGTCGAAGTTCTGCATGTTGCGAGCACCGATCTGTAAAACATCGGCATAACGGCAGACAATTTCAAGCTGTGCAATACGCATAACTTCGGTGATCACCGGCAGACCCTCAGCATCACCCGCCTGACGCAGGTATTTCAGGCCCTCAATGCCCAGGCCCTGAAAGCTGTGTGGACCGGTACGTGGCTTGAAAGCTCCGCCGCGCAACATATGCGCGCCATGTTCTTTGACCAGTCGAGCGGCGGCCAGCATCTGCTCTTCGCTTTCCACGGAACAGGGACCAGCAATCAACACGGGCGCTTGACCATCACCAAATTTAACCCCGCTCACATCGACAATCGTAGGCTTGGGATGAAAGTCCCTTGAGACCAGCTTGTAAGGTTTGCTGACATGGATCACCTCGCGAACCCCTGGGAGCTCACGGATGGTCGTATCATCAACGTAGCCCTGGTTGCCAAGGACACCAATGGCAGTCCTTAAACTACCGGGAATCGGTTCAGCGGTCAGACCCATGGCTTCTACCGCATCGGTAACTGCCTGAACCTGTTCATCCGTTGCCGAATGATGCATAACTATCAGCATGAGGAATACTCCTTAAAGTTTATTTTGCCTTACAGCTTTTCCGAAGTTAGACTACTTGCCCATTGCGATGATTTCAAGCTCTTTCCCCTTTCCCGGCTTGGCGTACAACTTAATTTTCGCTATGCTACACTTCACACTTGGAATTGAGAGGAGCATCATGGACCGGATCTGGTTGATCATCGCAGTTATTTTACTTACGGCCATGACAGTTTTACCGGCCAGCAGTGAAGAAACAGATGAAGGCCCGGCACGCAAATTGATCAATTCACAGGGCTGTAAAGCCTGCCATGCCCTGGAAGGCGACGGCGGCACGGTTGCTGACAGCTTTGAAGAAATACGCGCAAACTTTTCCCGGGCAGAGATCCGGCTAAAGCTGGTGAATAGAAGTGGGAAGCACGGCAACAGCTCAATTCCTGACTTCAGTCACCTGTCGCAGGAAGAACTTGAAGCCCTGGTCAACTTCATACAGCCAGAATCATAACAATATTCACCCACAAGCCTGATATCAACCTATTTGGAAGAGAAGATGACCCAACGCATTATCCCGATTACCTCCCCTAACTTTATCCCTGACAGGACCCCGGACAAACCATTGGATTGGTCAGCGATCTTTGGCAACAGCAACCCTCTGGCCCTGGAGATCGGCTGTGGTATTGGCCACTTCATCCTTGAGCAGGCCAGCAAACAGCCGGAGATTAATTTTCTTGCTGTTGATATCTACAACAAGGGCTGTTTGAAAACCTGCGCAAAGATTGACGAGGCAGGCTTAAAAAACGTCCGTGTCATGCGCGTTGAAGCCCGCTGGCTGCTCGACAAAGGACTGCATCCAGAGAGTCTCGCCGCTGTTTACATCAACTGCCCGGATCCCTGGCCCAAGAAGCGGCATCGCGGCAGGCGCCTGGTCAACCGGGAATTGCTCTTAACCCTGGCTCAATTTCTGCGGCCGGGCGGCAACCTCTTCTTCAGCACTGATTTTGATAATTACGCGGTAGATGTCGCCGAGCAGATCCGCGATTTAACCGGCTATCGCAATATGTTGCCGGAGGACTGGACACATCATTTGCCTGATTATCCGATCTCCAAATATATGCAACGTTTTCTCGACAAGGGCCAGCAGATCTATTTCATTCATCATCAACGTGATGCAACGATATCGCGCCAGGAGCTGCCCGTTCCGGCCGTTCAACGTGGCTATCGCTTCGACTGGCAAAAGGCCGAAAATGACTGACTTCCTGACCACTCAATTACCGGGTACGGGAGGCATCATCCGCCAGCAACCGGAAGATTTTCAGGTTGATGAGATCCCTCTTTATAAACCCTGTGGCGAAGGCGACCATCTCTATTTGCGCGTTGAAAAGTGTGGACTGACAACCTACGACCTGCTTCGGGAGTTGGCTAATGCTCTCAACTGCAAGGAGCGCGACCTTGGTTATGCCGGCCTGAAGGACGCTCAGGCCATCACCCGGCAGACAGTTTCCGTGCCATTACGCAAGCCCGATGACGTCAAAGGACTGCAGATCCCCGGAGTTACAATTCTCTCCGCCACTCTACATCTCAACAAACTGCGTCCCGGCCACCTGGCAGGAAATCGTTTCCGGATTCGCATCCATCAACCGGGGCCAGAAGCATTACAACGCGCCAAAACAATTCTCGGTGTACTTGCAAAGGTCGGTGTCCCTAATCGCTTCGGCGAACAACGTTACGGCGCTCAGGGCAACTCACACCGCGTCGGCCGAGCGATTCTTCGCGATGATTACAGCGCGGCTATTGACGAAATCATGGGAAATTCGGCAGAGATCACTCATCCCGGCTGGCAACAGGCTATCGAAGCGTATCACTGCGGAGATCTGCTGACGGCGATTGCAAAGCTGCCGCGTCACTGTCGGCCGGAGCGTCGCCTGCTGGAGATGCTCAAAGACGGCAAGAGTGCCCGCAAGGCTGTCCTGGCCATGCCCCGCAAATTATTGAGGCTCTATCTCTCTGCATACCAGTCGAGTCTCTTTAATCGTCTGGTTGATATGCGTCTGGACTCTCTGCATCAGCTCTGGCCCGGAGACCTGGCGTGCAAACATATCAACGGTGCCTGTTTTCTGGTGACCGACCCGGCAGCGGAGCAACCACGCGCCGACACTTTTGAGATCAGTCCAACGGCACCGCTGTTCGGCTATAAGACAAAGCTTGCCGAGAATCAGGCTGGTCAACTCGAACAGGACCTGCTCGACCAGGAAGACCTTACCCTGGAATCGTTCCGTCTCTCTGCTGGCTTGGCCATGAGCGGCGAGCGACGCCCATTGCGGGTGCCGGTACATGCGCCTGAGAGTACTCTGGATGGAGCCAATTTGCTGGTCTCGTTTTCTTTACCAAAAGGCAGCTTCGCGACAACCGTACTTGCCGAAGTCATGAAAACCCATGACCTCGGTTAAAATTGGCAAAACCTTTGCATTAACCAACGTTAAGCAATTCCGGCGGTTTTGATTGTAGCGGCCCTTCTGCCGCTTATTGAGAAGAGGAACTCAAGACATGTCACAAACCAATGAGCAAAATTCTCCAAGCAGAGAGGACCTCCGCGTTAACTTCTTCCGCCCACGCCCCGGTTTCATGCGCAAAGAGGTTACGATCATCTGGATCACCCTTGCCGCCTGGGCGATAGCGACCTTCGGCATGCCGATCCACCTGGCAATCATCCACAGTGACCCGGCCAGCACCTTGGCTGAAGTCCCTTATATCTTCGGCGTTCCGGCCTACTTCTGGTTCAGTGGCCAGTTTCTGATCCTCTGGTTTATCTTTCTCTGTTTTTGCTTCAACATCCTGATCGACTGGCTAAGCTCCAGTTATCGCAGGCGGCGTTAGGGGAACTATAATGATAGAGTCCACGGTAAAATACACGCCTTTCTTCCTGCTGGGCTGTGTTCTGCTTGTCTCTCTGGTGGTGGGACTGCTGACCCGACGCCATGACAAGGGCGGCTACGGCCTCCAGGTTCACTCAATCGGCCATGCCAAAATCGGTGCAGCAATTGCTTCAAACTGGATGAGCGCCGCCTCCTTCCTCGGCATCGCCGGGGTCTTTTTCCTGAACGGCTACTTTGCTTTCGCCTACATCCTCGGCTGGACAGGTGGTTATGTCTTGCTGCTGGTACTGATGGGTAGTCAGATCCGTCGTTTCGGCAAGTATACAGCCCCGGACTTTGTGGCAGCACGTTATGACTCCCCGGTGGCGCGGGTTTTTTCTGCGGTTATCGCAGTTATCATCTCCCTGATCTACTGTGTCGCTCAATACAAGGGGCTCGGCCTGGTCTTTGCCTGGATGTTCGGCATCGAATACACCCAGGCCCTGGTCTTCGGCGTGTTAGTGACCTTTGTCTTTCTTATGGTTGCAGGGGCCATCAAAGCATCCCGCAACCCGCAGATGCACTACCTGCTTCTGATTCTTTTTTTCATTATTCCGCTGATGATGATCGCCAAAAAATTGGGCTACAACTGGCTCGTCCCGCAATTCAGCTATGGTAGCGCCTTGCGCGACCTGCCGGAACAGCTCTCCACAGCCTACCTTTTCCCCTGGACCTTCGGCACACCTTACGAATGGATCGCGCTCTGCTTCACCCTTATGGTCGGCACCGCAGGGTTACCACACGTACTCTCACGTTTCTATACGGTCCCCAATAATCGTGACGCCCGCTGGGGGGTGGTCTGGGGCCTCTTCTTTATCGGCCTGCTCTACTGGAGCGCACCAGCTTTTGGTGCCTTCGCCCACTCCTGGCTGACAACCTCAGGTACAGTCCTCGACCCAGCAGAGGCTCAAGCGCTGGCAGATATCATCGTTATCAAAACCGCGGAATGGGTCGGCCTCAACGAGATTCTGGTCAGCGCACTCGCTATCGGTGGCATCCTTGCTGCCATCAGCACCATCACCGGATTATTGGTCACTGCGGCCGGCACTGTTTCTTACGATATCTATTATCGCCTGATCAACCCGAATGCCAACGAGAAGCACCTGCTGATTGTTGCCAAGGGAGCAACTCTGGTTTTAGCGCTACTGGTGCTGGTGGTCGCTGTCAATCCTCCCGGGCTGATTGCGCAGATCACCGCAGTCGCCTTTGCCCTGGCTGGCAACACGCTCTTTCCGGTCTTCCTGCTCGGTATCTGGTGGGATCGATCCAACAAATACGGCGCTATCGCTGGTATGACTGTCGGCACCATGATCACTTTTGCGCCAATTCTGTTCGGACATCTCTCGCCAACGCTACTTGCTGTGCTGCCACCAACATCTTCGGCCCTGATTGGCGCACCGGTTGTCATCCTGACGATGATTATTGTTTCTCGCCTGACACCACCCCCGTCAGAAGAGTTAAGGCGTTTCCTGGTCGAGAAAGTTCACAGTCCCTAGCAGACCATATACGGACTATCAGGGCTGAAGCGAAAACTTGGATGTTTGAGACCAGATTTTGGCTCATTTGAGAGTAATAGCCGTAGCTATTGGCCGAAAAGGAGCTGAAAAACTAAAATGTCGTTTTATTACAACATTGACGAAGATATAGAATGAAGTTGATTTTATCCGCAGGAAGCCTATACACCTTACCACCGACCCTGGTTTTTGAAATGGCCAGGGATGTCGGTTTTGACGGTATGGAAGTCATCATTAATCATGACTTTGCCGGATCGAAGCATCTCGCACACCTGCAAGAGTTGCAAAGCATTCTCCCGGTACTCTCCATTCATGCCCCTTTCTTTGATATTGACGGCTGGGGAAACAAGAGTGACCAGTTAAAGATCTGCGCTGAGCTGGCGCTGAATGCAGGGGTTCCGCTGATCAACTTTCACCCGCCAAACTGGCTCTCTTTCGAATTCAGATTCTGGAGGTGGTTGAAAAACATCAAAGATTTCCAGTCTGAGATCGGCCAAGATGGCGTCCTGATCACGATTGAGAACATGCCCAGCTTGCCACAGTTCAAAATGAACCCCTACCTGCTGGCAAAGATAGACAACATGATCCGCTTCATGGAAGAGCGAAACCTCTACCTTACTTTTGACACGGCACATTGCGGCTCTATGCATACCGATTTTCTCGGTGACTTTCACCAGTTCTACGATTCCGGGCGAATGCGCAACATTCACTTCTCCGATTACGGCAACGGCCAGGAACACCTCTTGCCTGGCCATGGCGCCC
>DAOWJU010000203.1 GCA_030640215.1 Desulfuromonadales bacterium | reverse complement strand
AGGGTCTGGTGAACGGACTGACCAAAGTTATTCATATAATGCTCCGAAATCTAAAAGATAATGCGCTTCTTGCAAAAGTCGTCATCCTCGTGAAAACGGGGATCCATTTTTTGACAATTCCAGTAAACCTCTGGATTCCCGCATGCGAGGGAATGACGATCAATGGACTTTACTCTGTTTTGCAAGAGCCTCAGTTTTTACCTTTTAATTGTACTCTATCTGCATGACACAGGTAAACAGTAACGCCTGGCCATATTATGACCAGGCGTTGCGTGCAAAACCTTGACAGAAATCAATTTAACGTCTCAATCCTGCCGGCGCTTGGCCAGAATTTTTTCACCAATGGCCGACTTCACAACTTCCTTGAGAACGGTGACAACTCGATTATCATAGACCCCATCGCCTGACTCGATAATCGCCAGGCTTTCATCGATCGAACGTGCACCACGGTACGCGCGGGGTTCGACCATGGCACAGAAGCTGTTGACAACCGCGAGGATACGGGCCGACAAACTGATCTCATCACCCTTCAAGCCCTTTGGATAACCCTGTCCATCCAGAGTTTCATTCATCTGGTAAACAGCGTCAAAAATAGGCAGACCGAAGTCGATATCTTCCAGAACCTTTGCAGCATGTTCGACATGCTGCGCCATTTCTTCTTTCTCCTCTGCTGTCAAAGCTTCTGCCTTGAAGAGCAGTTCCCGATCGACAAAGAGTTTACCGACCTGGGAGAGATTGGCTGCCGTTTCCACCGTCGAGATATCCAGATCACTGGCGTTCATGGCCTTGGCAACTTCGACGCCAAGGTTGCCCATCAGGCGGGAGTGCCCAGCCAGGTAAGGATCGGTCAGTTCAATAGCTCGCACCAGGGCTTCAACAGTTTTTGCTGTTGCCTGTTCGTGGCGTTTCTGCACTTCGACAATCTCGGTCACATCACGAATCACCGAGACAACCCCGGAAGGCTTGCCTTCGGCATCTTTCAATGCAGCTTTCGAGATCTGCAGATGATGCGGCTCAGAGCGAAGATAAAGCGTCTCACTAAAAGTAACCGGCTCACCACTGGTCAGCACCTGTTGGTCAGAATGTTCGAGACGGCGTGCTGTGTCATAACCAAAGACCGCCTCGTTATCCAGTCCGATCAATTCTTGCGGAACTTTACCAACAGCCTCGGCGAAAGCCGGGTTAACGTACAGGTAACGGCCTTGCAGGTCTTTGAGGACGATGTAGTCCGATATGGTGTTGTTAATCCGGTCAAGCAGTTGCCGCTGTTTTTCAATTTCCTGGGCCAGATGCTCAAAATGTTTTGCAACCTTACGCTCCTGATTGCTGACCAGAAGCGCCCATACAGCTCCGAAGGCAACCCCGAAGAAGAGGATCAATAGCACGGCAATGCTCATCAACGATTTTTCCTGACCCCGCAAGGCTTCGCGTACTACATCATAGTTTGCTTCGACAATGACCCACCAGTCAGGCCCGGTGATCGGCACACCGAGTGAGTAAGTGTCTTCTACACCAGTAAGTGATGTGCGAACTGCAAACGGCAGACGCTCTGTCCGGTCAAGATGCAGTGGTGTGCCGATGCTCTGAAGTTGCCCGGGCAGCCAGGGTACGATCTCTTCATACCCCTCTGTAGCCTTCTGCACCAGACGGATTCGCTCCCCTTGCTCCAACAGGCTACTGGTATGCATTTCATGGATGCGCTCACTCACCACTTTGGTCAGCATCAGGACCGCAACCGGCGTCTGGTCGAGACCACTCGCATCGGGGGGGAAAATTGGCAGGAACGCTTCCAGAACCAGACCGAGGCCGGTGTACTGCAGAGGCCCGAATTTAGGGACCTGACTCTGCAGGACCTGCTTGGCCATGCTCATCTGGTCAGTACGCAACGGTGTGGTAGAGGCATCGGTGGCGATGTAGACCGTGCCGTTACGGTTAACCACCCGCCCGCCCAGATATCCAGAGATGCGGGTAAACTCAAGTAGCAGGCTCTGCATCATTGGCAATTGTGCGGAGAGTGAGGCCACGCCCTCGTCAAACTCGGGATGTCCGGGGAGAGGGCCTGACACCAGCAGAGAGACATCACCTTCAATTAAGTGAACCTCTGCGGCATAAAGTTTGAAAAGCTCCGAATTGATCACCCGATTGGCCTGGGTAATCGCGGTTTCGAACAAGGCCTCTGTCAGCTTCACCTGTGTGGCAGCCATCAGCTCAAGTCGTTTCTGCAGATTCGCTTCGAACTCCTGCTCTTTCGACTTGAGTCCCCAGGAGACCCAGATGATAGCGACAACCGCAACCACGGCAATGATTCCAAAGCCAAACCAGAACACCCTCTTTTTCGGCTCAGCCTGGTATTCCGGAATCGTTGCCGAACCAGAAATCGTCAGTTTCGTATCCTTTGCCTGCATTCCTTGTCTCTCCTTCTTGTCAGGTGACAATCCTAGCGTAACGCCCTCGGCGCTACGTGGGCCCACCGGTAGAACTCGTTGACGGAATATTGCGGGACATAGTGCTCATACTTTAGATGTGAAAGCACCAGATCAGACATATTGTCGAGAACATAGGACTCACCGTTAAGCTTAACAGCTAATATTGCGTGCGAAATGTTCCTGATATTATCCTTAAGCAGCACAATTCGCATGTCGTCGATAGAGAATCCAAGCTTACGCAAGGCGTAATACTTGGTGATGCTGTAATCTTCACAGTCTCCCGACAATCTAAGGAACTCACCCGGCGTCGCCCAGTAATCGCTGACACCATAGACGTCGATATCAAGTTGGTACGGCCAGCGGTTGAAATAACTGTTCACCGTTTTGAGCTGCACCATGGGGGAGAGCCCGATGCTCTGGCGGATGATTTTCTGCCAACTGAGTGCAGCCGATGAGCAGACCTCTTTACTCGCATCACAGACATAAAAAATCTCCGTTTGAGTCTCCGCACTGGCCATCACCCGTGTCCAGTTCGGCAAAGCTTTCAGGGTACTGCGGAATTCGTGGCTGCGAAACAAACCCTTGCCCGGCGGAATTGCTGGCGCAAGTTTACCGTCCGTAGCTTTCGCGGAAGCTTTGGAGCCACAACCCCAAAGTCCCAGCAGAAGGCTTATAGCCAGTATAGATAAGAGGCAACGTAGTTTTGACATCGCTACCCCGGCTAACGCTCTCGTAAGGCGTTCTGCTTGGCACGCAGAATCGGCTTCAGAAGATAGGCCAGAACAGACTTCTTGCCGGTGAGGATATCGATACTGGCCGTCATGCCCGGAATAATCGGCAACTCCTCGTTACGATAGGTAATGGCGTTTTTCTGCGTTCTCAGCTTAACCTTGAAAAAACTTTCACCATTGTCATCCTCAATGGTGTCAGCACTAATGGCTTCCACAACCCCCTCCAAACCGCCGAAGATAGAAAAATCGTAAGCCGTGATCTTAACCATGGCTTTCTGCCCCGGATGTAGGAAAGCGATATCGGCAGGGCGAATCCGTGCTTCAATCAGCAAGGTGTCATCAAGAGGCACGATTTCGAGGATTGATTCACCAGGACGTACCACACCACCGAGGGTGTTCAGATTGAGCTGTTTCACCGTGCCACGCACCGGCGAGCGCACATCAGTTCGGGTCACACGGTCTTCACCGGCCGACATGATCTCCCGCAAGGACTTCAATTCCCCACGGTGGCTGCTCTTTTCATCAAGGGCCTGAGCCTTGACTTCCGCACGCCGCTGTTCAATACGGCGACTGGCCTCGTTAGCAGCTTGACGTATACGCGGAATGGCCAGACGCAAAGCATCGATGTCGCCCTGCAGGGACGAGATATCACGTTCAAGAGCAAGGTAGTCGACACGCGGATAGACACCCTGATCAACCAGAGGCTTGGCAATATCACGCTGTTGCTTGGCCAGCCCAAGGCTACGCTCCAGCTGTTTCTTGCGACTCTGCATTTCGGTGATTTCCTGCTGTTTCTGACTATGCTGAGAGCGCAGAACATTGAGTTCCGCCTGCAACTGCTGCCGATGCGCCTTGAAAATCAATTTCTGATCTTCAAGAATCTGCGGATCCGCATCTTTGAATTGATCAGAGAAGACGATTTCAGCTTTGTCTTCAATCTCTGCATTTAAACGCACAATGGCGACTTCATGTTGAGCGGCCTTGGTAAAGGCATCACGATACTGACTGGCCGCCATAGCATTGTCGATACGAATCAGGATGTCCCCTTTATTAACGATCTGGTTCTCCTGAACCAGGATTTCCTGAAGAATGCCACCTTCGAGGTTTTGAATCACCTGGACCTTTTGCGAAGGGATCACCTGCCCCAGACCACGGGTCACTTCATCCAGCACAGTAAAATGGGCCCAGAGCACAAAGGTGACCAGCAGCAGGGCAATCACCAGGGTGAGGACAAAAGCCATCGAACTGCCTTTGCGATGAATGGCAGCATCCACTTCGCTCATGAAAAGCAGGTCTTCTTCCTCGCTGAAAGCGTTCAGAAGGCCCCGTTTTTCCCGGTGTTCAAATGCGTCTTTTATCTCTTTGCGTTCTGACATAATTAGATATCTCTATCGTTTCGCAGCGCCGACCTGGCCGCCTTTCAGTGCCTTGAGAACATCCGCCTTGGGACCATCAGCAACGACCTTGCCAGCGTCCATGACGATCACACGATCCACCAGATGAAGGAGGCTGGTGCGATGCGTGAAGAGCAGAAGGGCTTTATCTTCCATGCTTTCCATCAACCTCTGGCGAAGAATGGCTTCAGCATTGTTGTCCATAGCACTGGTCGGTTCATCAAGCACCAGGATTTCAGGATCAAGGAGCAGCGCCCGGGCAATCGTCACCGCCTGACGTTGACCACCGGAAAGGTTCATGCCGCGCTCACCGACCTGCCAGTCAAACCCGCTGGGATGGCCTTTGACAAAGTCGGTCACACCGGCCAGGTTTGCTGCTCTCAGAATGGCCGGGCCGTCAACGTAAGGGGCACCAAAAGCAATATTGTCACGGATGCTGCCATAAAAAAGGTAGTTATCCTGGCTGACATAGCCAATATGACTTCTCAGATCAGCCACGTGCAACTGACGCAAATCGACACCATCCAGTTTGACAGAACCTTTCTGTGGCTCGTAAAGCCCCATACAGAGGCGACCCAAAGTACTTTTCCCCGAACCGGTGCGGCCGAGTATAGCAACCTTCTCCCCAGCTTTGATCTCCAGAGAGACACCATCCAGTGCCGGTGTTTGACTGTTCGGGTATTGGAAATGAACATCTTCAAAGCGAATAGAAGGCTGCAGGTTTTGTGCCTGGATGAATTCGCGATCAAGAGGCCGCTCGTTAGGCTGTCGCATCAACAGATCGAGCGCTTTAAGCGCCATGCGCGATTGCTGCAGACGCGTCAGCATGGCGGCCACCGCACCGAGTGGCGCCATTGCCCGGCCAACCAGGATGTTGCAGGCGATCAGGCCACCTAAAGTCAGCTCGCCTTCAGAAATTAGATAAACACCACCAATAATAATAGCCACGCTCACCAACTGCGCCGACCATTGTGAGAAAGAGACAGAGAAATTGGAAAGGGCACGTGCCCTGCTGGTTGACTTGGCGTTCAGCCCGACCACTTCTTCCCAGCGCTTCTGAATCTGCCCTTCGGCCATGCTGGTCTTAATCGTCTCTATGCCGGTAATGGCCTCAACCAGCAAGGCGTTTTTCTGGGCACCTTCACGAAAGCTTTTCTCAATAATCCGCTGAAACGGAATTTGCAGAAAAAAACCAACCAGAACCACAAGCGGTACAGCCACAAGCGGCGCAAAGGCCAACGGCCCGGCGATATATCCAATCAGTCCGATAAAGAGAAAGATGAAGGGCATATCCACCAGGGCCATCAAGGTGGTGGAACTAAAGAATTCCCGCAGTGATTCGAATTCACGCAAGTTATTCGCCAGGGTCCCGGCCGATTCCGGTTTGTGATCAAGGCGCATCGCCGTCATCTGCTGCATCAACTTACTGGCGATAATAACATCGGCATTTTTACCAGCGACGTCGGCAAAATAGCCCCGCAAATTACGCAACAGAAAGTCGAACAGGTAAGCGATAAAAACCCCGATGGCGAGTGCCCAGAGTGTATCAAAGGCACTGTTCGGCACCACCCGATCATAGACATTCATAATAAACAACGGGCTGGCCAGAGCCAGGATATTGACCATCACCGTCGCCAGCAGAACGTGCTTGTAAATCGGGAAAAATTTGAAGATGGTCCCCCAGAACCATGCCCGCGTATCAACCAGCCGGAGATCACTGGCCCGCTGATCCAGTTTTCCTTCTGGATGAACCAGCAAGACGTAGCCGGAGTACTGCTCCTGAAGCCGCTCCAGCGGCAGACGCTTGCCGGTGCCGCCACCCTGAGGAAAGACCACCTTGGCGTGAGATTCCTCCACGCTGACCAGGACACAGGCCTGATCGTTCTGCAGCACCAGAATACAGGGCATGATCAATGATGAGATATTTCGGATTTTTGGCTTATGAAAAGTACGAACCATCAGGCCCGCGTGCTCTGCTGCCCGGACACAAACGGCAAGAGGCGGCCTTTCATAGCCTTGCGGCATGCCAGCTTTAAGGGCTACCGTGGAAAGCGGCTGTCCCAGCAAACCGGCGACAAGAGAAAGGCAACGTAACACCGGGGGTTCGTAATCAACGAGCCCCGGCGAGACAAAGTCACTGGATCGACGCCTTGGCTTCGGCCTGCTAGCAGACTCCTGACGTTTATTCTTACCCTCGGCAGGTTCCGCCTTAACAGATTCAGGCTGAACTTTAGTTTGACTATTTTCTTCTGACATGGCTCCTCGCCAGTGCAAACAATGATGAACTCAGCGATTTGGGGTCGCCATTACTCTCAATCTAAGCACAACAGCTTAAGATCAATAATTCAAGTCAGTTACATGCTGCATTATAGCACTAATTCAGGCGAATGCGATCATCCCACCTTATTCTCTCCAATATAACTATTTACCTACGACAAAAGGAATAAGAAATTTAACAACAGCGACTTGGCAAGCCCTAAATCTTTGATATACCTATATTGACCCTAAAAGGTTTAACTGTCCCTGTAATATTATATGTTTCTACACCCTAAACTGTTTCGCTATGGACATGCAAATAAGGAGGCAAAAAAGATGATGACGACGAAACTATTTACGAAAGGGCTGCTATTAAGTCTGCTCTTACCGTTTACGTTGTTTACAGGCAGCAACGCCCTGGCACAGGACACCAAGGTAAAACTATCTGACACTGTGACTACCGCTCTGGAATACAGCCCACGTCTGCAAGTATTGCAAGCCAACCAGGAAGCCATCGGCTTTGAGCGCGATCGCGCCAAAGGTGGTTACTATCCTCAGGTTGATCTCGCGATAGGTTATGGTGCCGAAGCTCACAGCGATACCAGGACACGAGCCAACGACACAGAGCACAACTTTTACGACCGACTGGAAGGATCGATCCGTCTCTCCCAACTGCTCTACGACGGCAAAGAGACCAGAAGCCTGGTGGAGATCGAAGAGGCTAAACTGGTTTCTGCCGGCTACCGCACCTTTGATAACGCAGAGGCCATTGCTCTCGACGCAATCATTGCCCACATGGAAGTATACCGTCAACGTGAGTTGGTCGGTCTGGCGCAAATGAACGTCAATGATCACCTCGAAATTCTCGACAAGCTTGAAGAACGCCAGGAAGGCGGCGCTGGAAGTATCGCAGATGTTGATCAAACCAAGGCTCGTCTGGCTCGTGCCTATGCATCCCTGGCACAAACCGAGGCAGATCTCAGAACCGCCGAGGCTAACTACCAGCGGGTAGTCGGCAAACTGGCTGGCGATGTTGAATTTTTCAATGTTCCACAAGGGTTAGCACCTGCATCTTTGGATGAAGCAGTCAAACAAACAGCAGAGAGTAACCCCAAGACACTGGCTCTCGACGCCAACGTTGTCGAAGCAGATCGTAGAGTTGATTTGAGCAGATCCAACTTTCTGCCGAAAGTTCATGCGGAGCTGAGCTCCAGCTATGAAGACCAGATCGAGAGTTCAGAAACCTACGAACACAACAACCAGGCGATGATGCGTCTGCGCTGGAATATCTTTAACGGTCATTCGGACGTTGCTGACCGCAAAGCTGCCATGTCGCGCAAAATGCAAGCGGTCGCTGGCCGTAACGATCAGCAGGATCTGGTCATCGAGGAAACCCGCGCCACTTGGGCAGAGCTGGAATCTGCACGCAAGCAGGTTGTCTCCTTCGGCGATGCTTTGCTCTACAACCAGAAGACTCTCGATTCTTATGTAAAGCAGTTTATCGTCGGCCAGCGCACCCTGCTTGACGTTCTGGATGCCCACAACGAGAAGTTCCAGTCAGCCGGTCTGATGGTAACCGCCAGAACCAACGAAGTTATTGCGACCGAGCGGCTACTGGCCCTGACCGGCAAGCTGAACGCCAGCCTGCAGATCGACGAGCAACTTTATGCAGACGAGAAATAAAACAGGAAACCACGTCAGCTGATAACTGGCTCATCAAAATGATTAAAACAAGTAAAGGCCGCCTCGCACATGAGGTGGCCTTTCTTAATGGGGTTAGCGGTGTAGACACAAAGTGTTTTCGATCTGGAAACGAGCATTTTTTTGCAAGGCGTAAGGAAATCAAGCGCCCAGGTTAATCAAGTCAAGCAGTGAAGCGGAGGCGTAGTACTTTACGCCGCACAATCAAATGCGCAGATTGACGCCGGGATTGCGACCCATCTCATTCTGCATTAAATTGGCAGGCGGTTTCCAGACAGAAACTAAACCAGGCCACGCTTTTGTGCATATAGCGTCAAATCAACCCGGTTGTTGATCCCGAGTTTACGATAGATATTGTGGACATGGATCTTGATCGTTCCTTCACTGACAATCAGCTTTTTGGCAATCTGTTGATTGCTTAAGCCAGTAGCCACACACTGCATGACTTCTGTCTCACGAGCGGTAAGAATTGTGGCAAGCCGCCTCATGCCAGCTTCGCGATGCAACATCTTCTCAAAAGCATGCCCGATCGATTCTTTCTCCATCCACAGACCGCCAGCCGCCACTTTTTGCAGACACTGCACCAGCAAATGGGACGGCATACCCTTCAGCACCACCCCCTTGACACCAAAACGGAGAGCATCAATCGTCTGGTCCTCATCCATCATCGTTGTAAACACAACGACCTTAACCTCCACCGAACTGTTTTTCAGCTCATTGACCAACTCCAGGCCACTCCGATCAGGCAGGTTAATATCAATAAGCAACAGATCCGGCTGGTATCGCACCACCTCTTTCATTGTTTCGGCAGCAGTCGCACAGCTTGCCAGAAGATTAATATCTGTTTCGGATTCCAGTAATTGGGCCAAACCAAGCAGAGAGAGAGGATGGGGATCTGCTGCAACGAGTGTGAAAGCCATTTGAGCTCCTGATTCAATAAAAATTCAAATATCGGCACCAAGTCTATCGTAATTTCAAAATATTGACAGCAAAGAGTGTCGAAGATCCATCCTGGATGTAGAACTTGGCAACCAGTCTCATACCATTGCAAGAGTACGAAAAACCTTATTTTTTCGGTATTTTCCTCTAAAAATATAACGAAGGTTATACGTTCTTCAACCTATCGATAAATTGTCGCCAAAAAGGAGCAGGTTAGAATAGAGATACTATAAAGGAGTAAACCATGAATCGTGATAATGAAAAAAGGGCTTCGCAGCGCATCCAGGTTGAAGTACCGGTTTACATCGGGCAAGAGCAGGCCACCACGCGCGACGTCAGCTGGTCTGGCATTTACTTCCTGGCTGACCAACCCTTTGTTGAGGGAGGACTCTTGAACTTTTCACTGGACCTCACTCACGCTCTGCCAGGGAAGCCAATCAAGCTGGACTGTCAGGGGGAAGTTCTCCGCATAGAGCAGCACGGTGAGAAATTCGGCATCGCCGCAAAAATAAATAATTTTCAGTACCTCCATTAAAAATAGCAACTGAGAATGACCACTTAACAGTGAATTTTAGGACACTTAAAAATATCGCCACATAACCAGCAAGCCGGGCATAGGGAGAAAGACCATGGCCAACGAAGACACTACCAAGACCCAAACTGAAACAACAACAAACAATACTGTTGTCGTGCCGACCCTCGATCCAGGGCAAAAGGTGACCATCACCCTGAACGAAGGACAAGTACCACAGCTCAACTTTGATGCAGGCACACAAAGCACTCAAGAGTTTGTGGGAGAGGACCTCGTTTTTACATTAGACAATGGTGCGGTTCTAACTTTTGAGGATTTCGCTAAAAATATCAATGATGGCGAAGTCTCTTCGATTATGCTGGAAGATGGCACCATGATTCCGGTTGAGGCGTTGATCGCGGCCTGGAACCTCGAGGTTCCGGAAACTGCTGCGGGTGAAGCAGGGGCCGGTGGTGGTAGCAGCTCATACGGTGACGACATGGGCGACTCACTGGGTGGCATTGACAAGCTTGGCGTTCAAGATCCTGATCCTTTTGGCGCAGCAGCTCTGCAAACACCAGAGGATGAGCAAACGCCCGAAATCCCTGTCAATGAATCACCGACTGCTAATGATGATTTTGATGAGATCACAGAGTTGGTTGATGACATCACAATGCCAAACTTTGTAGAGGGAAACGTTTT
>DAOWJU010000095.1 GCA_030640215.1 Desulfuromonadales bacterium | reverse complement strand
GTGTTGCCAGGGCATCGTGACTCAGTCGACTCGATTGACGACACGATCCTGTTTTATGTCGATAAACTACTGGACCGCTCCACACTGTTGAAACAGTTTTCCAGCAAGGAGAGTATCGCCCATATTGTTGGCCAACTCTTTGGCAAAGGTCAGGGTCATCCCTTCCATTATTATCTCAAGGCTTCAGAGCTTGTTTTTATGAGAGACTTGATGTCTTGCCCGGACAATTTACGTGCTTCTCTCGAGCAGATAGGATTGTTTGAGCCTGTCTCTGAAAAATTTCAGAAAACAACCTGTGGCACGACCGGTACAGGCTTCTAGGGAGACTTCATGGGCCATCATCTCGGTAGTAAAAGCAGTATTGTCCCACTCATTGATCGTCTTAACAAAAACCCTGTGGGCCTGGTTGACAGCGAAAAGCTGCGTCAGATACTTACTCTGTTGTTCAGTAAGGAGGAAGCTTCCGTTGCCTCGAAATTTCCCTTGGAAGAGGCAACAATCGATGAACTTGTCCGTCAGACGGGTCTTGATGAGGAGGCTTTGCTGCCTATTCTTGACAATATGGCCGAGAAGGGGCTGGTTATGGACCTGCCATATGCAGGTACGACCTATTATATGTTGATGCCGGGTCTGATTGGTTTCTTCGAATTTACTTTTATGAAGAATCGCGCCGATCTGCCTCTGCCGGAACTGGCCCGCCTGATGACCGAGTATCTTTTTGAAGATGTTTCGCAAGGACAGGCTAAAGAGTTCTTTGGTGGTAAAACCAGCCTGACGCGTTCTCTGGTTTACGATGATGTCGTTCCGATTAGTTCTGAAGTCAGCCATTACGAAAATGCACGTGAAATAATCTCTGCTGCTGATTACGGCGCGGTTGGCATGTGCTACTGTCGTCACAAGAAAGAACACCTTGGTGAAAGTTGTGCCAAGCATGCTCCCGTGGAGGGGACTTGTATTTCACTTGGGACCGCGGCAAGGTTTATGGTCCGCAGGGGGTTCGCCGAAAAGAAAAGTACAGAAGAACTACTTGCGATTCTCGACCAGGCCAAAGATCTCAAGTTGACCCATATCACAGATAACGTTCGCCACAAACCCTCGTTTGTCTGCAATTGTTGCTCCTGTTGTTGTGAATTGATGAGTGGAGTAAAAGCTGGTTTCAACGATGGTGTAGCCAAAACACCGTTCCTGGCAGTCGTTGATATTGAAAAATGCAACAATTGTGGTCTTTGTTTTTCAGCTTGTAATGTGGCCGCGATCACTTCGGCTCAAATTCATTCGAACTCCCATGCTGTCATTGATGTAGCTCCCTGCCTGGGGTGTGGTGTTTGTGTACCGACTTGTGCTCGGGATGCAATCTCTCTGGTTGAGCGCGACGATAGGCCCATGCCACCAGAAAAGCATAAAGATATGTTCGTCGCAATTTTGAAGGAAAAGGGACGACTGAAGCCGTACCTTGTGAGTGGCGTCAAGAAGAGGGCGGGGCGTCTTCTTGCAAAGAAGAAAAGGCAGAAATTCATGTAGGCAGACTCTGGCAGAGGGGGGTCTGGCACGTCCGACAGCCTTCTGGGCTCAGCTATTCGGTCTCTTGCTTTTGCAGCAGATCTGCAATCCTGGAGCGGTAGTTGGTGATATCGTCGCGTAAGGAGCTAAGTTTGGCGATTTTGTCGTCAACCTTGCCGATATGCAGGTCGAGAATTTCGAGTACTCTTGGTGTGATCGTATCGAAGTTCTGGTTGTGAGTGTCGAAGGTGTCAGCCAGAGTCAGCATCTCTTTCAGATTGATGCCAAGTTCTTTCAGCTTGAGAATGAACTTGATGCGGAGAACTTCGTTCTGGTTGTAGTTGCGGGTCCCTCCGCTACTTCTGTTTGTAGGGCCCATGAGGCCAATTTCTTCGTAATAGCGGATGGTTCGTGTGGTGATACCGAGTTGTTTGGCAAGTTTGCCAATCTGTGTCAAGGATACTTGTGTTTTTGACATAAATCTTCCCTTTACGTAAACTTGCCCTTTTTTAGCATTTCTGACTGCTTTTGGTAAAGGGAATTGATGCCGGGTGAGATCTGCCGTTGAATTCTACAACCAGTTGCGCAGCCGAAAAAAATCAGCAACTCGGTCGACGGCCTTATCCAGGTTCTCCATCGAATTGGCGTAAGAAAAGCGCAGGAAGCCTTCCGCGCCTTCACCAAAGTCTATCCCGGGGGTGAGCGCCACGCCGGTCGCTTCGAGGATTTCCTTGGCCAGGGTGAGTGAGTCATGGGAAATATGCCTGGCGTCGGCAAGTACGTAGAATGCACCGACCGGGCGGGTGTGGACCTTAAGACCAATCTCCTCCAGGCGTGGGATTAAATGGCGTCGTCGACGATCATATTCGGCGCGCATCTCTGCAACATATGGTTCCCCTTCACGCAAGGCGGTCACACCGGCCAACTGCACAAAACTATTGGCGCTGATTACCACGTTCTGGTGAAAGGTCTGCAAGGCCCTGACTGCACTTTTGGGTGCAATCAGATAGCCGAGCCGCCAGCCAGTCATGGCGTAGGCCTTGGAAAATCCACCAAGGACAAAAGCCTCTTCGGTGAACTCCAAAATACTGTGTTCCTCACCTTCATATGTCAGCCCGTGGTAGATCTCATCAGAGATCAGCGGGATCGGTAGTTCGGCCAAAGCTTCCAGTTCACTGCGGGAGAGGATCGAGCCAGCCGGGTTGGCTGGAGAATTGATCAGCAGCGCGCGCGTCTTGTCGTTAATCATCGCCCGCACCTCATCAGGTTGCGGTTGAAAACCTTGCTCCGGCCTGGTTTGCAGGAAACGTGGCTTGCCGCCGACAAAGCGGATGAAGTTTGGGTAGCAGGCGTAGCCTGGGTCAGTGAGGATGATTTCGTCGCCCGGGTTGCAGAGTGTCGCAGCGAGTAACAGCATTAAAGGACTGGTGCCGGAGGAAACGATAATTTGCTCCGGATCAACAGTTACCTTGTAACGCTGCAGATAATGCTCTGCCAGTGCTTCGCGCAACTCGATCCGGCCGAGTGAATGGGTGTAACGTGTTTCCCCGGCCTGCATTGCCTCGCAGGCTCTTTTAACAATCGGTTCGGGAGTCGGAAAGTCTGGTTCACCAAGGCAAAGATAGATAATCTCACGGCCTTCAGCTTCAAGTGCTTTGGCGCGCTCCATGATTTCCATGGCGAGGAACGGAGTGACTTCGGTGACGCGTTGGGCGAGCTGGATGTTGGTTGGGTCGGACAAAGTCAAGCCTCCTGTCTCTCTCAAATGAG
>DAOWJU010000045.1 GCA_030640215.1 Desulfuromonadales bacterium | reverse complement strand
TGATGGAAGATATGGCTACCGGCGAAATCCGCCTGAGTATTCTCTGGGAGTGGATCCACAAGGGTGCTGCCCTGACTGAAAACGATACCGAAAGTGGTTTAAAAGCTGGCGATGTCTTCAGTGTGAAAATTTTCGAGCGTTTGTTGGAGGAAGAGTACGCCAAGCTACTGGCTGCCGGCAACCGCGATGTCCACGACAATTCCAAGACCACGACGCTGCCAATTGCCCGTGCCATTGTTGAAACCTATGTTCTCGATCCGGTCAAGGCCCCCTGGTTCATCGACCTGCTCAACATCAATCTCAACAACCATGACTTGGCTGTGGCGAAAGAGCGTATCAGCAAGTACACAGAGGCCTTTAAAAATAAAGGTGTGCGAATCACCGAAAACCTGGACACTTTACCAGCCGGGAGGGAATCATGAGTACATTCACCGAAGAGGTTAAAACAACCCGCGACTGGTTCGCAAGCCCTCGTTTTAAAGATATTCTGAGACTCTATACGGCCGATCAGGTTGTCGAGCAGCGTGGCACCATTCCGGTTGACTACACGATCGCCCGAGACGCCGCTGCGGCCTTCTATGATCGTCTACGCGAGATGTTCTCGGAAGGCAAGTCGATCACCACCTTCGGCCCCTACTCTCCCAGCCAGGCCGTCGCCATCAAGCGGGTTGGTATTGAAGGCATCTACCTGGGAGGATGGGCCACCTCGTCCAAAGGTTCTGGCAGCGAAGACCCCGGTCCCGACCTGGCCAGCTATCCCTTGAGCCAGGTCCCTGACGAAGCCGCTCCTCTGGTCAGGGCATTATTGGCTGCCGACCGCAACCAGTATTTCCTGCGCCTGCGCATGAGTGAAGAAGAACGCGCGCAAACCCCTGAAATCGACTACCGGCCATTTATTATTGCCGACGCAGACACCGGTCATGGTGGCGACGCTCATGTGCGCAACCTGGTCCGGCGCTTCGTTGAAGTGGGCGTAGCGGGCTATCATATTGAAGATCAGAAGCCGGGTGTCAAAAAGTGCGGCCATCAAGCTGGCAAAGTATTGGTGCCGGTGGATGAACAGGTCAAACGCCTCAACGCCGCCCGTCTGCAACTCGACATTATGAAGGTGCCGGGGATCATCGTGGCACGCACCGACGCGGAAGCCGCCACCTTCCTGGACGGTCGTGGTGATGAACGCGACCACCACTTCATCCTGGGAGCCACCAACACCAACATCCCCAATTACAAGACCGCCTTCCTGGCGATCATGCGCCAGTTCAACACCAAGGGCGTTACCGAGATCAACGGTCACCTGATGTACCGCATCTCGGATGCGGCCTATGCCGAGGCTGACAAGTGGCTCGACAAAACCGGCTTATCCGCAGAAATCGACACGGCAATCAAGACGCTGCCGAGCCGCAACACCGCTGACATCAATGCCGCTCTCGACCACGCCGCTACTCGCCTGTTGGAGTTCTGGCAGATGGAGGCCAGCCTGAAAACTTACGGCGAAGCGGTTGCTGATGTCATGGCTTTCCACATTGACGAAGGCACGGAACTAGCGATAACCGTAGAAGAATGGCACACCTTCGTTGAAAACTCGTCCTTCGTCGAAGCGCGCGAGCAAGCGCGTGCCATGGGCTTCAGCATCATCTGGAACTGCGATATCGCCCGTACCCCCGAAGGCTACTATCAGGTCAGAGGCGGCATCCCTTACGCCATCGCCAAATCTCTCGCCGTGGCACCCTTTGCCGACATCATCTGGATGGAGACGAAAACGGCAGATTTGCCCGACGCCAAGATCTTCGCTGATGCCATCCACGCCGTCTATCCAGACAAGATGTTGGCCTACAACCTGTCACCTTCTTTCAACTGGGACAGCACCGGCATGAGCGAAGACGAAATGCGCCAGTTCCCGGCTGAGCTTGGTAAGCTGGGCTTTGTCTTCAACTTCATCACTTACGGCGGTCACCAGGTGGATGGACTCGCAGGTGAAGAATTCGCCACCGCCCTCAAGGAAGACGGTATGCTCGCCCTGGCCCGCCTGCAACGCAAGCTGCGCCTGATCGATTCACCTTTCAAAACTCCACAGAGCTACGTCGGCGGTCCACGCTCCGATGCTGGCCTGATGGCTGCTTCCGGTGGTACTGCCACAACCAAGGCGATGGGTAAAGGCTCCACCCAGTTCCAACACCTGATCGAGACCGAAGTTCCACCAAAACGCCTCGCCGACTGGCTCAAGCTCTGGACCGGCCACTACGACCTGGATGCGAAGCTACGAGTCGTTCTCAAGCCACACGTCTCCGGCTCGGAACTACTGGAACTGACCCTCATTGACGAAAACAACAGCAAGATGGCCAACATCATCTTCGCCACTTTGCAGGATCGTCGCGACCGCAACATGTTGTCGATTCGCGATCAGAACACTTTCAATGAGGATTTCCGCCAAAAACGCCTGATGACTTTGATCTCTCTCTTCCTGATCCACCGCTACAAGGTTGACACGGTGCATTATGTGACGCCCACCGATGACAATCAGCGCCAGGCCAAGGGCATGCTCGGCCTGGGCCTCTACGAAGATATTCAGACCGAGGTCGGCCAGATCATCGTGGCGCGCGTCAACTCTGAACGCGTCAAGGAATTGGTCAAAACTGAAAGTGAAGAGCTCACCAAACTCATCGCAAAAAGCTGAGACAGCTTAGCTTAAGAAAACGCAAAACGCCGCCGGGCTGTTATTGCCCCGCGGCGTTTTGTCATTCAGGGCTTTAAATATTTTTCAAAACAGAACAAATCTGTCCGGCACCCTTAAGCTGAATGGTTTTCAGAACTTGAACTTCAAACCCAAGGCAAGGGCATTGGAAGTACCATCTTCGGCGACGGCACCAAAAGCGTTTGAGCGATGGTGTATGCGGGTAATAAAAGCAATATTGGGATGAGAGGGCAATACGAACTCCAGCTCCACGAGCAGATAAACCTGCAGGTGGTCGGAATCGCCGCTTCTTTGCACTTCTATTTCGGGAACATTTGTCGCGTAAGAGGGCCCCGCTCCGAAAGCAAGACTGGTATCCAGATATCTGTCCCACCAAAATACCTCCCAACGCGCAGTCAGCAACACATTGAATTCCCAGTGATCCTGCAGTTCAAAATGCTTGACGACTTGCCCTTCGACTTCAAAACTGGCCAGTTCGTCATAGGTGCCGATGCGTCGCGCCAAAGCAAGAGCGACCAGATAGGAATCTTCAAAATCAAGGCCCCAAAAGCTATCGGAGAAATCATCAATACTATTATCGGTCATCTGGCCGCCATAGATGCTTAAGGCATATAACGGTTTATTCTCGAGAGCCTGGATTTCTGCCGAACATGGAAGGGCATACAGAAGCAGCAAAGAGATTATAAGGACGCTTTTCATAACGTAATAGCCTCCCTGAAGGGACTATACCGCATTTATATTGTAACCATAGCAAACGAGAGCAAAGCGACAAGAGCAACAAGCAACAAAACAAACGAATTCTCATGGCTGGTGACTTTCTAAAAAACGAAAAAGCGCCATCGGACAGTTTATCGTCTGCTGGCGCTTCTTAATTTCAGCACACTGAATTCGTACTGTCAGTACTAATGTGACAGGGGAAGCTTGATGTACTTTACGGTTGGTTAGATATGGTATGAGGCGTTTATACAAAAAAAGGCGAAGCCAATTATGGCTCCGCGCTTGATTTTCATTTGGTACAACTTTAAAGCAGGGAAGGTCTGCTATACAGTGATTTCCATCGCCCAGACACCGCAGGGACAGATCCCCGCACAAACACTACAGCCGATACAGACATCATCATCGGAGGCATACTCGAAGGTTCCATCTTC
>DAOWJU010000315.1 GCA_030640215.1 Desulfuromonadales bacterium | reverse complement strand
GAGATGCCGGAGGCGTTTACTCTGTGTGGTGATCGCTTGTTACATGAGCAAGGAAACAGTGTAACAGCTGCCGGTTATGCTCAACTACTCGGCGAGCAGGCCCGGTCGGATTCATACGCCATGGATGCTGCTGGTGCTTCAGGCCCCTTTTTGACCGGCGCTCTGGCACGAGCCCGACTTGTTGCCCGGAGGTGGGCAGGAAGCGATCCTCCAGGGGATGAGCTTGGTATCCATGGGAACAACGTTGCTCAGGTCAGTGAAGTCAGTTGGGCGTTACAGCGGGTCGGCCAATTGCTTGAAACCCTGCATGCGGTCGACTGCAATCAACCGTTGCGCAGCGTTCCGGCACATGTCGGTGGCGGCACCGGCACCGCTATGACTGAGGCCCCGCGCGGTTTGCTGGTTCACCACTATGTCATTGATGAATGGGGCATGGTTGTGGCAGCCGACATCGTGACGCCGACTTCGATCAATCAGCGAGTGATGGCGGCCCAGGTGATGGCGGACCTGATTGATGAAAGGGATCATACTCGTTTGATAAACGGGGCGGAACGAATCGTGCGTGCCTATGACCCTTGCATCTCCTGTGCTGTGCATCTTTTGCCGGTCGCAAGGTTTTAGGAGACTGTCAGACTTCAAAAGCTACTGCGAAATCAGCTGATCGGTTCATGTTTACGGCAATTGCAGCGGCAATTCATGCTAACAACTCCATTGCCCTGTCAGCGATGTGCTCCCCGATGCTCAAAGATGCAGTCGCCGCTGGTGACGGGGCGTTAAGGACATGAACCATGCGTCCCTCGGTCTGGATGCAGAAATCATCGATCATGCGTCCTTCTCTATCGACCGCCTGGGCACGCACGCCACTGCCTCCGGGAACCAGATCTTTATCCCTGATTTCCGGCATGAGGCGCTGCAGGCTTTTGACGAACAGCTTTTTCGAAAAAGAGCGGCCATACTCCTTGATGCCCACGTGCCAGAAGCGAGCGGATAGCTTCCAGAAACCGCCAAAGGTGAGCGTGTCAACCAGATCTCTTAGAGAGATGTCACTTCGGTTGTACCCCTCTCGCTTCCAAGCCAGTACTGCGTTGGGGCCAGCTTCGACGGTCCCGTCGATCATGCGCGTAAAGTGTACACCGAGAAATGGCATCTGCGGATCGGGGACCGGGTAAATGAGGTGCTTCACAAGGCCACAGCTTTCTGGCTTGAATTCATAGTATTCGCCGCGGAAGGGGACTATTTGTAAGTTCGGGTGCAAGCCAGCCGAACGGGCGACCCGGTCCGCATGCAGTCCGGCACAGTTAACCAGAGCGCGGGCCTGGAAGGTATTACGAGCGGCATGGAGCAGGTAGCGATCATGCCCGCTGGTTACTTGTGTGATCTGCGTACCAAGATGAATGATTCCACCGTGCGACTGAAATATTTCGGCCATTTTATTCGCGACGCGTACGTAATCGACGATTCCGGTCTGCGGCACGAACAGGCCAGCGATCCCCCGGATGTGTGGTTCACGCTCCTTCAATTCGGAAGCGGTTAGCCGTAGAAGTCCATCCAGACCGTTGGCCTTACCTCGACGTTCGAGTTCGTCAAGCGCTAAAAGTTCCGTTTCGTCAACAGCAATAACAACTTTTCCGCAGCGCTGGTGTGGGATGTCGTGCTCGGCGCAGAAGTTATAAAGAGCCTCCCGTCCGGAGGCACAGGTGGCCGCTTTGAGGGAACCTGGCCGGTAGTAGAGCCCAGCATGGATTACGCCGCTGTTGTGACCAGTCTGATGACTCGCCAGCTGTGCTTCTTTTTCGAAAAGGACGATTTTCAGGCCGGGGTTGCGTGAGGTGATTGCCAAGGCGGTGGCGCACCCGACGATTCCTCCTCCGATAATAGCCACGTCAGCTGATGTACTCATAATCATGGAATCTTTCATTCGAAGAGTTATCATCGAAGTTAACCATAGAATGGGTGTAAAACAACTGAAGCTTATCGATTCAACCCAAAAACTATACTTCCACGAAACCACAGTTTTTGAGAGGTGGCCCCACTGCCAATAAACCAGTCACTGTCGTCTACTCTTCACAAATGCTCGATCCTAGCCTCAAGCCTGTAAGAATTCTAATCAAAAAAACTCCATGTCGAAGTAGTGGCCATGAGACCCTTTTAAATAATATTTTTAATCAATTCGCTAAGTTGGCGTATTATGTTTAAAGGTGGCTAATCTTCCACGGGTAGGCTACAAGCTAACTGGCGGGATTAATTGCGATTGTTTGGCGCCCTATTTGCAACAGCTCGCACTTGTAAATTAATGCTTATCATTTTTGACCTGGGGGGTAGGGAATGAAAAAGACTGTACTTGCCGTAGATGATTCGGCAACTGTTCGAGAAGTCCTGCGGACAACCTTAGAGGGAGCTGGCTACCGCGTTATGCTGGCTTCCGATGGGGTTGAAGCAAAAAAGAAAATCTCAAACACTCCTGAAAATCACATCGATATGGTTCTGACAGACCTCAACATGCCAAACATGAACGGCATTGAACTGATTCGTGAGGTTAGACAGCAACCAGGCTACCGTTTTAAGCCCATCATGATGCTTACCAACGAAAACCAGGCCGACATCAAGAAAGAGGGCAAAGCCGCCGGTGCTTCCTGCTGGTTGAACAAACCGTTCAGTCCCGAAAAACTGCTTGCTGTCGTGCAGATGGTACTACCTGCCTGAATCCAAATCCTTAATGCAAAATAGACTGACTGTCGAATTGTCGAAGTCATTATTTAATCCTGAGGAGGACGTTTATGAAAGCCCTGATCAATCTATCAATTGTCGCCATGGTACTGCTTGTTTCTGTCAGTTCGGCACTGGCCAGCGGCGATTTCCCTTTGCGGGAGAAGTACCCTAATGTCAAGCCCATCACCCTGGAGCAACTCAACCAGGACTATGACAGCACAATAATCATAGATGTTCGTTCCAAGGAAGAATTTGATGTCATTCATGTCAATAAAGCGCTGAACCTACCTGTTACTAAAGGTGATTTCCTCACCTCCCTGGAGAAGACTCGCGCCAAAGATGATACCACCGACATTGCCTTCTACTGTAACGGCCACACCTGTGCCAAGAGTTATAAAGCGGCAAAGAAAGCACTGGGCGCAGATTTCCAAAATATCTACTGCTTCGATGCAGGGATCTTCGAGTGGGCCAGCACCTATTCAGATAAGGCGACCCTGCTTGGCCAGACTCCTGTCAGCACCGATAAATTGATCAGCAAAGCGGATCTGAATGCCCATAAAATTGAGTTTGCCGACTTTAAAGCTAAGGCTGCAGGAAAGAACGCCATGGTCATTGATTTACGCGACCCCTTCCAGCGCGCCAAAGACTCCACATTGCCTCAGAACAAGAATGTCGAGCTGAAAGGTATTCGCAACATCCCTATGGACCGTCTGGTCAGCCTGGTCAAGAAGGGTGAATTCAAGAACAAGCAGTTACTGATCTTTGATGCCGTGGGCAAGCAGGTTCGTTGGCTGCAGTATCATCTTGAAGATGGTGGCTATAGTGATTATTACTTCCTGGCTAAGGGCGTCTTAAGTGCTGCCGATGCCGTTGCTGTTAAGTAACATATCCTCCGGGGGGAGAATCCATGAAACGTTTAGGTATGACAGGTATTACCGGTAAGTTCCTGGCTCTGGTTGTGGTGATTACTGCAGCTATGCTGACTGCTATTGCAGTTGGCACCATCATGACGACCAAAAATCAGCAGGAGAGTCAAGCCGAGAACGTAAGCACACTGTTAGAGGAAGAAGGTGGTCGTCAGCAAGTACTTCTGTATAACAACCTGGTGGAGAAGGGGGAGTTACTTGCCACCCTGATGGCACAAACTGCGGTCAATATGATTTTCAATTATGACTTTGAAAGTCTTAGCAAGATGGCGGTTAATGCTGAGCTTGATAAAGATATTGTCTCGGTCAATTTTTATGATCAGGATGGCAACCCTTACAACACTTCCGAGGTGACAACCACACCTGATCAGATGATTCGCAAAGATCTCGTGGTTGAGCAAGATGGTGTTGCCGAAGTTGTCGGTCACATTGAGCTCGGATTGAGTACAACATCCGTTAATACCGAAATCGTTGACATGGAAAGACGGCTTCAGGGTCTGGTCCTCGAAACCGAGATAGCCAACAGTAAGGCGACTGACAAGATGGTTTCGCAGACTGTCATTATGGCAATCGTCGGCCTTATCTTCCTCTGTGTGGCTATTTACCTATGGTTTTCTCGCACCATTGTCAGACCGCTCAATCAGAACAAGGCGCTCGCTCAAGCTTTGAGTGAGGGTGACTTGACGACGAAACTGGAAGTAAAAGGGCGTGATGAACTGAGTGAAATGTCACGGGCCATGAATCTGTTGACTACCTCTCTGCACGAAGTCACGGCCCTGGCAAAAAAGATCGCCCTGGGGGACCTCAATGTCCAGGTTGAAACACGTTCAGACAAAGATGAAATGATGTACGCGTTAGCTGAGATGGTCGAAAAGTTGACCGAGGTTTCAGGCTCGGTGCGTTTTTCAGCCTCCGGAGTCTCGACCGGCAGTCAAGTCGTTAGCTCTTCGGCACAGCAGATGTCGGAGGGGTCCAGCGAGCAGGCGGCTGCTGCACAAATGGCATCTTCATCGATTGAAGAAATGGCAGCAAACATTCGTCAGAACGCCTTGAATTCCGCTGAGACTGCCAAGCTGGCAAAAACAGCTGCCAGCAACGCACTGGAAGGTGGTGAATCGGTGGTCAAAACTGTTGCCGCCATGCGCAATATTACCGAGCGGATTCAGGTGGTTGAAGAGATCGCCCGGCAGACCAATCTTTTGGCGCTTAATGCCGCCATTGAAGCTGCACGAGCTGGAGAACATGGCAAAGGTTTCGCCGTTGTTGCTGCTGAAGTCCGCAAATTAGCCGAGCGCAGTCAGAATGCAGCGGGTGAGATCAGTGATGTCTCACGTAGTAGTATTGAGACCGCTGAGCAAGCTGGTAAAATGCTCGAAGAGATTGTCCCGCAGATCCAAAAAACTGCGGAACTGGTGGAGGAAATTAATGCCGCCACTCAGGAACAGGACGTCGGCGCAGAGCAGATCAACAAGTCGATCATGCAACTCGACAAGGTGACGCAACAAAACACTGCTGCTGCGGAAGAGATGTCATCAACAGCACAGGAGCTTGCTGAACAGGCTGGCCACATGGAACAGATGATGGCATTTTTTCAAATAGCTGAAGGTGCAAATGCACAGCCGACATCAATATCTGCACCACAGGCCCACACAAACAACTCTCCGCCGCAAAAAATCCTGTCTATACCTCGCAACAGGCAAGACAATCAAGCTCGTGCTGATGAGCTTGATCAGGAATTTGAAAGCTTCTAGCAGTCGGTAGAATTATCAACACGGCGTGAGTTCAGCTTCGTGGTTGTCTATGAAATTCTGAAAGAACAATAAAATTCCCCGTGGCAAGCCATCTCGCTTAAGCTCGACTTTCGCTTCGCGAAAGTGGGGTATTTTCCCATAGTCTTGATTTTTTTTAGTGGTACGGCGACCACCATGATCTACACGCTACGCAATAAAGCACCCCCGGTCATCGACTGAGGGTGCTTTAGTTTTGCTGTG
>DAOWJU010000278.1 GCA_030640215.1 Desulfuromonadales bacterium | reverse complement strand
GCCTGCACGCTCAGGTTCTGGCCGAACTCAAAATTACTGAGTTCAAGATCGTGAAAACCTTCCAGGCCGACGTCTTTGAAAAAAGAGAGTGCCGTCACCCTCTCTACGATCGCGTTTCCCTGCTGGTGCTTGGCGATTACGTCACCCTTGAAGCCGGTACCGGCTGCGTGCACACTGCACCCGGGCATGGCCATGATGACTACCTGACCGGCCTCCGTTATGGGCTTGAAATCTATAACCCGGTAGATGACTACGGTCGCTACCGTGAAGATCTGGAATTTTTCGGCAAAGAAAAAGTCCCGGCCGTCAACCCACAGGTCAGCGCCAAGCTGGCTGAAGTCGGCGCGTTGCTTGGCGAAGACAAAATCACGCACAGCTATCCGCACTGCTGGCGCTGTAAAAAACCGATCATCTTCCGCGCCACCGAGCAGTGGTTCATCTCCATGGAAGCCAATCAGCTGCGCCAGAAAGCCCTCGACCATATTAACGATGTGCAGTGGATTCCAAACTGGGGACGCAGTCGCATCTATAACATGATCGAGAACCGTCCCGACTGGTGCATCAGTCGCCAACGCAGCTGGGGTGTACCGATCACAGTCTTCTATTGCAGTAAGTGCGACGAAGCCATGGCTGATGGCAAAATCATGCACCACATTGCCGATCTCTTTGAAGAAACCGGCAGCGACATCTGGTTTGAAAAAGAAGCAAAGGAACTGCTGCCGGATGGAACAGTTTGTCCGAGTTGCGGTCATGACGACTTCCGCAAAGAGATGGACATCCTTGACGTCTGGTTCGACTCAGGCGTTTCCCATGCCGCCGTAGTAGAACCGAATGAAAAACTGCAATCACCGGCAGACCTGTACCTGGAAGGCAGCGATCAGCATCGCGGCTGGTTCCACTCCAGCCTGCTGGCGTCTGTCGGCACCCGCGACGCTGCCCCCTACAAGGCAGTACTGACCCATGGCTTCGTCCTCGACGAAAAGGGTCGCCCCATGTCTAAATCTGTGGGTAACGTCATCGCACCGGAAAAAGTCATCAAACAGTACGGTGCCGAAATTCTGCGCCTCTGGGTCGCCACTCAGGATTACCGCAATGATACCCGGGTCGGTGATGCCATCATCAAACAGGTCTCTGAAGCCTACCGACGCATCCGCAACACAGCGCGCTATATTCTCGGCAATATCCACGATTTCGACCCATCCACCGACAGCGTCGCCGACAAGGATCTGCTCGAAATTGACCGCTGGGCCCTCTCCCGCCTGGAAGGCTTGGCAAACCGGGTTCTGAAATCATATGACGCCTATGATTTCCATGTGCTCTACCATGCCGTGCATAATTTCTGTTCTATCGATATGAGCGCGTTTTACCTTGATGTCCTCAAAGACCGCCTTTACACCGCGCCGACCGCAAGCCTGGCCCGCCGCAGTGCCCAGACCGCCCTGTATCGCATTCTTGACGCTCTCACCCGCATGATGGCTCCGGTGCTCTCTTTCACATCCGAAGAAATCTGGGGCTTCCTGCCGGGCGAACGCGAAGCGAGCGTCCACCTGGCTGATTTCCCCAGTTTTTCCTCCAGTCTGATCGATGCCACACTGGAAGCAAAGTATGAACGTTTACTGGCAATCCGCAGTGATGTCGCCAAAGTTCTGGAACGGGCTAGAGCGGAAAAGACCATCGGACATTCTCTTGACGCACGAGTGGAACTCGCTGCTGAAGGCGACTTGGCTGAACTTCTCAAAAGTGAAGAGGCACAGCTTGCTGGCCTCCTGATCGTCTCCCAGGTTGAACTCTGCGAGAACCTGAATGACGCTAGCAGTGGTGAGAAGCTACCGGAACTGAAGATCAGAGTCAGCAAAGCAATGGGTGAAAAATGCTCGCGCTGCTGGAACTACGCGACCACCGTCGGCGCAAATGCGGATCATCCGGGAATCTGTCACCGTTGTCTTCAAGCTCTCACTTGAGTGCAATCGGGACACAGCACTCGTCCCATATACCGGTTTTTATGAACAGATACCGCACACTATCGATCATCGCATCCGTCATTTTAGTCCTCGACCAGGCGAGCAAGCTGTACGTGGATGCGAACTTCCGGCTCCACGAAACACTCCCGGTGATCCGTAATTACTTTCACCTTACCTACGTGCGTAACAAGGGTGCCGCCTTTGGGATCCTTGCTGACAATGCTGTGCGCATCCCTTTTTTCATTACCGTATCAATTATTGCCATGCTCGGCATCCTCTGGTATATCAAACACATCAGGGACGATCAGAAGCTGGCTCTTTTTTCCCTGTCATTGATTTTTTCCGGTGCTTTCGGCAACCTGATTGACCGGATCCGCCTCGGCGAGGTCATCGATTTTCTCGACGTTTTCTGGCAACGCCATCACTGGCCAGCCTTCAACGTCGCCGATTCAGCCATCACCGTCGGCGTCGCCCTGCTCTTTATCGAAATGTGGCGTGAAGATCGTAATAAAGCTGCAGAGGATTCTGCAAACAAATATAAGGAGAGTGAAACATGAAAAAAGTTTTGGTTGTTCTGGTCATGGGGATGATGATGTTTTCCCTTTCTGCCTGCGAAACCATGAAGGGGCTCGGCCAAGATATAGAAGATGGCGGCGAATGGGTTCAGGAAAAAGCAAGTTAATTGAAAAGAGGCTGCCCAAGATAGGGCGGCCTCTACGTTATTGACACAAAGTTTGCGTGTACCTCTAAAGAAGCCGTCAGAATATTTTCCGCCGCCCCTAGAGCGTTCCCATCCAGAATCCAGCCTAGAGACCATATCCAGCTTACGCCTATCATATCAAGATGTTAACTCTACATTCATCCTTACGCTCTTATTATGCCGTAAATTTAATTATTTCAATGTGGAATTTCCGTCGCAAATATGGCACCTTACGTTCAATTACAGTGATTATGCCCTACCCCCTCTCCGGTGCAACGTACCACCTCTTCCGGGGCTCACGACAAAACTAAATTTGCAGCATCACTATGACAAAAGTAACAAACAAGTTGGCACTGCCCGCAAAGAGCAAAAATTTCCTGGAAAGTGAAGAGCGTGTTTCCCAGCCAGGCCGTCTTAACCGGAAGATCGTGAGCATCAGGGTCAAGCTGACGGCTCTCACCCTGGCTATGATTGCCCTGATCACTACGGGGTCCTCCATGGTTGCGATCCAGAATATGGATCGAGAACTACTTGACTCACTGGTGAAGCGAGGGACCTCCATTGCTCTCAGTGCTGCGATCCCGGCTGGCTACAGCATTCTTGCCAACGACCGTCTTGCTCTCGACAACCTGGCAGATAAAATCGAAGCGTCGCAAGAGGACATTGTTTACCTCGCTATCCTCGATAATGACAGCAACATTCTGGCTCACAACAATTTGACTGAGACCGGCTCCCGGTTTGAAACGGCGACTGGCGCACCCCTGCAGCAAGGTCCCGGCTTTACCATGTACAGAGTCGATCGGGACGGCCTCTCCAGCTACGAGTTTCAGACGCCCATTCAATTTGCCGACAATCAGGTTGGCAGTATCATCGTCGGTATTGACAGGGCCACGCTACATACGGCCAAAGAATTAGCCCGGCAGAGGATTCTCCTGATCTCCCTGGCGGTACTGATTTTCGGCGCATTATGCACTTTCATGCTGTCGAAGCTGATAACGACACCGATCGAGCGCCTGGCAGCTGGCGTTTCCCAAATCACGGCAGGGAACTATCACGTTGAAGTAAAAATCACCTCGAAGGATGAACTCGGCGAGCTGACACGCAGCTTCAACAAAATGTCCCGAGTGATCATGTCACAGAAAGACCGCCTGGAAGGCTACGCCGCCAATCTCGAGGAATCCTACATATCGACCATACGAATTCTCGCTACCGCCCTCGATGCCCGTGACAACTACACCCTTGGCCATTCTGCAAGAGTGGCCCGACTCTCCCTGCTGATCGGTCAGCGTCTCGGTCTCACCGCCCTGGAACTAAAAGAACTTGAGATGTCGTGTTTTCTGCATGATATTGGCAAAATTCATGTTCCCGACGTCATCATCAACAAGCCAACCCCTCTTGATCGAGACGAAGTCCAAATCATCAAAAAACACCCGGAACAAGGCGCGGAGATTCTCCACCTGGCCGAATCACTCCGTAAATACATTCCTGCTGTCTTGCACCATCATGAATGGTACAACGGCAAGGGCTACCCACATGGTCTGCAGGGGGATGAAATTCATATCTATGCGCAGATTGTCGCAATTGCCGACAGCTATGATGCCATGACCTCATCTCGTCCCTATCGTAAAGGCTGCTCCAGAGACAAAGCGGCGGAGGAGATCATAAAATTCCGCGGCAGCCAATTCAACCCCGAACTGACTGACATTTTTCTGATCGCATTGAACGATTATGAAGACGATCAGGCTCTATTCTCCCTTGGAGGAGCACATGAAACGCACCATTTTTTATATACTCACAATCCTGCTGTCGATGGCAGCATTGACAGCCTGTGCGACACTGCCGCAAGCAGTCACAGCTCCAGCAGAGAAAAACCTTCAAGCACCCACTGAGACGCTTGACCTGTCCACACCGGACAATACTCGAGTACAGCAGCAGGCCCGCCAGTTACTGGTTGAGCAGGATTATCTCAGTGTCATCAAGCTCATTCAGAATGAAATTGGCAAAGGCATAGACGAGCAATTTCTGGCCGAGGAGTATCTGCAGGCTGTAAACAACGGCCTTAACCAAGCGAGCACCCTGATGGAGCAAGGACACTACCCAAAAGCCGCCCTCCTTTTAAAAGCCGTCCAGAACAGCTACCCACAGAGCATCAAGCTGCAACAACAGGTCACCGCTTCACCCGCACAGCTCAAAGACAAAATCAACATTTGTACGGAAAAGCTCATGGAGGCGGGCTTGGCTGCCTACCGTTCCGGCGAATTCGGCACAGCCATAGATGCCTGGGAACAAGTCCTCGCGTTCAATCCAAATCACCAGGCCGCCCAAGACTCAGTCCAGACCACCCAGTTACAATTATCAAACCTCGAATCAATGAACAGTAAGAATTAAATCGCTCTCGCAGCTTGTCGGACAATTAGAGCTGAAGCGAAAATTGCATGTTTGAGGCCTGATTTTGGCTCATTTGAGAGAGACAGGAGGCTTGACTTTGTCCGACCCAACCAACATCCAGCTCGCCCAACGCGTCACCGAAGTC
>DAOWJU010000248.1 GCA_030640215.1 Desulfuromonadales bacterium | reverse complement strand
CCGGAATGAAGCTCATAGATAATGATGTTGCAAGGCATGAGCAGGCCGATATTCGGGTCGGCATTGAAGAGCTGTCTGGCAAATTCCGCGTTGCATGCACCAATAATGATGTAGCGACCGAATTTGTCATGCTCGGTCTCCCCCACAATCTCATGCAGGTTGAGCCGGGTATAAATCTGAAACCCCTTCTCCGTTAACAACTGTTGTACTTTTTCTATCGCTTCGTCAAATCCGAAGCCGACCTCACAGCCGAATCCGTAACTGCAGTCAACTGGCATACAACCTCCGTTTATTGTCTGGCTGGCGAAATCTAATCCTGCAGCCATTATTGCGCAATTATTACCAGCCTGCCAGATAAATCCTTTTTGTCTCTCTCTGCTTGGCGATGCGTGCTGATTATGGCACAATCTAATTGCACCGTTTAATATTACTATAGGATTAACAGATGCCAAATCTACAGGACAACCTCAGCTGTGCCACTGTCGAGCTACCTGCCAGGGCTTTAAAGCGCATGCTCAAACTGGTGCGCTTGCTCGACCGTTTGAGCCGTCACCCAGAATATCGCGCGCAGGTTTATGCGCAAGTTCCAGATGTTGCCGGTTTTGACCCGGGGCATGATGCCGTCATGATGTGCTACGATTTTCACCTTGTTGGCGATGTCCCGCGGTTGATCGAAGTCAACACCAACGCTGGAGGAGGCTTGCTTGCCTATTTAGCGCACGAACCGTCATTGCCCATTGAGCCAGCGTCACTCCAGGCGAGTCTCAAAAAGCGTCTGTTGTTAACCTTTGCCGAAGAAATTCGCCAGTTTTCCGCTGGCAGTAAATCTCGGCCGGACCGCATTGTGATTATCGATGAGGCTCCGACTGAGCAATTCCTCTACCCGGAGATGTGTGCCTTTGCTGACCTTTTCAAGGCTTGGGGGGTACCCACTGAAATTGTCGATCCGCAGCAACTGGAAGCTTCTGCTGAAGGTGTCTGGCTCAACGGTCAACCTGTCGATCTGGTTTACAATCGTCACTGTGATTTTTACCTGGAAAGTGAAGATATGGCTGGCTTGCGTGCCGCTTACCTGGCGCGCAAAGTTTGTCTGACACCCAACCCGCATCTTTACGGGCTGCTCGCCGACAAGCGCAGGTTGGTGCTCTGGACTGATCCGGTAAAACGGGCAGAGTTTTCACTCTCTGCTGACGAAGAGGCTCTGCTCGACAAAACGGTCCCAGCCTCTGCTCTGCTCGCCGGTCTTGATCTGCAGCAACTTTGGTCGGTCAGAAAGCAACGTGTATTCAAGCCGGTGGACAGCTTTGGCAGTAAAGGTGTTTTGCTTGGCACAAAGATCAGTCGTACACGGTTTGAGCAACTGCCCGTTGAGTCAACCCTTGTTCAGGAGCTGGTTCCACCTTCTCTCACCGAGGTTCCTGGCTGCGATCCGATGAAGACCGATCTACGTCTCTATGCCTATCGTGATCGACCGCTCGGTGTCACCGCCCGGCTTTATCGCGGTCAAGTGACCAACCTGCGTACACCGGGCGGTGGCTTTGCCCCTGTCAAGGTGGTTTGACCAGCGGTTTGTCCCGCATAATTTTGACCATTCCCCTTGGCTTGTTGCCGTCTTTAATAAGAAATAAGTTGACCTCCCTTCCGCACAGAATTAATATCCACTAACTAGAGGATTTAAATGTGGGGGAGTTATGGTTTTTAACCTCGATTGCAGTACAGGATTTCGCCCAAAGTTGCTTTTATCGCTTTCGGGCTTCGGTCTGTTCAGCCTGCTACTGTGCAGCTATACCATCGGTTCGAGTTACCTGTCAGTTTCAGGTCACGGTGATTGGGGGATCCCCGGTCAGGAGTTGGTGGTCTGGCTCTGTCTGCTCGGTATGGTGATTATGGCCGTATCCCTGCTGGGACTCTTTTCCAGTAAGATCAGATGCGCTTCAATGGCGGTTTTTATCGGCTCCGGGATGATGGTGGCCTTGAGTGTGATCTCTCTAAAATCAGCAGACGCAATTCGTATCCAAGGTTTTGAGCGACTCAGCCATGAAGCAGCGCCCCTTGTCGAAGCCATTAATGACTACAGCAAGAAGTTTGGACACCCCCCGGAAAGTCTTAAAGATTTGCATGTGAACTACCCGCAGGGATACACCATCAAGGGTGGTGAACTGCCGGATTTTGAATATCTGCCAGGTGAACGGGCCTCAGATCGTTATCATGGCAACCCCTGGGTGCTGATGCTTGAGACACCAACGGGACCCTTGCGTTGGGACCAGTTCCTCTATTACCCATTACAGAATTACCCGTCCTTAAGCCACGGTGGCTGGGTTGAAAAAATCGGCGAGTGGGCTTACGTTCATGAGTAAATTCGTGGACGTAGCCGTTACCTGAACATCCGTTTAAAAAGACCCTTCTTCTGTTGCTCTTGCTGTCCCTTCAGGCTTCGCAGCCCCTTGCGAGCCATCGTTTGACGAGCATCCAGTTTCAGCGCTTTGTTAAATTCTGCTTCAGCCATTGATTCCTGGCCTGCCTCGAAAAGCATCCAGCCTTTGTAAGCAAAAGCCAGGGCAGTACGTTCCATGGTGAGCGATTTATTGATCATTTGCTTGGCTTTGTTCAGCATGGCCTGGCTGCCTGAGTACTTGGGGTTGCGGTAGATTGACCAGGCCAGGTTGGCGAGGTAGTCGCCATTGTTGGAATCAGCATTAACCGCTTCCTGTAATGCCTTTTCGGCGCTATCCCATTCTTCCATTTCCAGAAACACCTTGCCAGATTCAGCCTGGACCTGGGCCTGGAAGCGGTCATCTCCTTTGTGGCCGAGGCCGATTTTGTCTGCACCAAACATCTCATCATAACGCTCTTTTTTGACGACATCGGTCAACGTGTCATAGGCTGTCGCGACTCTTGAGAGAATCTCCTCGACCAGCACCGCGTCTTCGCCACCAAGTTGCATGAGTACTTCCGGGCCGAATTTGCGGGTGATGGCAAAGTAGCGTTCCTTGAGCAGCTCAATGGAGAACTTGGCCGGTTTGATACCAAATACCTCGTAGTGACTTTTGTCCTCAAGGCTTTTGGCGATCAGGCGCACATCCTGAGAGAGATCATCAGCCAGGGTTTGTTCAATCCTCGATGGCGTTTGTTCAACCCCGGATGGCGTTGGCTCAATTCCAGGTGGCGTTGACTGGGCACTAAAGCTTTCAGCTGCAGCAGAACTTTCAGTAATCCCTTCACTGTCGTCAACCAGATCAGTGAAACTCTCCAGGGTTTCCTCAATGACAACTTCAACTTCCTCTTCAACAGCATTAAACAGGGCTCGCAGTGGCAGGTTGCCGGAGTCGGCCGATGGTGTTGGCCCAGCCGCGAAGCGTGCCATGTTCAGGCTGGTCAGAGTCAGGAGCAGCGGGCCGGGATCAAAGTCATCGTCAAGCAATGTGCCCAGCTTGCATTGACCATCTATTCTCTGGACAAAACGTTTTTCAGCTTCGTTGAGACGCAAGAAATTGATGTGCCGATAGTAGTTGCTGTCGAGCAGGACGAACTTGTCTTTGAAGGTTTGCAGCAGCTGTGTACCGGTTTTCCCTGCGTGCTTATGAAAACCCTCATAGAAAAGTTGTGGCACATTCAGGGTGATCAACTGTAGCAACTCGGGTGCCGGTATTGCTTTCCAGCTCGCAAGGGCCGGACCACTGCCGAAAGCGCAGAGCAGCTCCTGATTGAGATAGTCCATTTCGGCTTGTAGAAGATCGTTGTATTGCAGGCAACCGATCTGCACCAGGCTGTCATGGCGATAAGCCGCCGTGGTTGTGAAGTAGTTGTATTCGTCGAGGGTAATCTGACCGCGATTGCAGAGGAAATCACCAAAATCCCGGCTCTTGAAGCCGGGGCGCAGTGCAACCGGGGCACCATTGATAAATGTCAGCAGGCGCACAGTGTCCGGGTACTTCAAGGTCAGCAGCCCGGAAAAACGTTTTAAAAAAGCGGTGCGCAGCTGTTGGGCAAAAGGACGGGCCTCACCAGTTGATACTCTCGGTGCCACCGCTTCCGAATTGAGTGTCTGGTGGATTGCAGTCATAAGGGCAGAAGCCTTCAGAGGTTTTTCCAGATAATGGCGAATGCCGAGAGCCTTGGCAGCGGTCTGAAATTTTTCGCCTTTATAGAAACCAGTCAGGACAATGACTGGCAGTTTACTGGTGCGTGGGCTTTGCCGCAACTTTTTGATCAGCTCAATGCCGTGCAGACCCGTCAGCTTGAGTTCGAGCAGTAACAGATCTGGCGGTTCGGCAGCAATCGCCCGCAGAGCGGTAATGCCGTCGCTTGCGTGCTGGACATTGAAGCCCTGTTGCTTGAGCCGTTCGGCTATCGCCGTCGCCAGTTGTTGATTTGCTTCAGTCAGCAGGATGCGTTTTGCCATACCTGTTGCCTTCCTCTCCAGATGATCAGCGACGCAGTTGATAACGTCGCACCGCGCGATTGTGAGCTTTCAAAGTCGCGCTGAACTTATGGGTGCCGTCACCTCGCGCCACAAAATAGAGATCCTTACTCGCTACCGGATTGGCCGTCGCATGCAGTGCGAATTGGCCCGGGCTGGCAATCGGCCCAAGCGGCAGACCCCTTTTTCTGTAGGTGTTGTAAGGAGTCGGCGTCTGCAGATGTTTGCGGGTCAGGTTGCCGTCGAAATCAGTAATACCATAAATTACGGTCGGATCTGCCTGCAAAGCGATGCCGCGCTGCAGACGGTTGTTGAAAACCGCTGAGATCAGAGGCATTTCCATGACATTTCCGGCTTCTTTCTGAATGATTGACGCCAGGGTGATCAGTTGGTGGATGTTGAGATTGAGAGCTGCAGCACTTTTGAGTAATTCAGGAGTTAAGTGCGCGCGCAGTTGCGCGACCATGGCATGTAGCTGCTGGCGTGGTGTTGTCGAAGAGGTGTAGGTGTAGGTCTCCGGGAAGAGATAGCCTTCCAGGGAGGTTGCCTCAATCTCCAGCTCCTTCAAAAACCCTGCATCATTGCACAGCAAGAGGAATTCTTGT
>DAOWJU010000056.1 GCA_030640215.1 Desulfuromonadales bacterium | reverse complement strand
CCCCATGCCGTAAACCTTGTCAAACCCAAAACCCGGCGGGGAAAACCTCTTAAACCCATAAAATCGCTCAAAACATCCGGATTTTACACAGACAACTCCCTGCACATCCCCCCCCAAAAGATCAATGCATTCTGACGTCTGGGTCGTCACAACGTCCCCAACAGTCGTCAAATTCTTCATAGACAATCGTTTCAACTATGCTACCGTCCTTTATCAGAGCCGGATCTCGAAGCGATGTAACAGATATTGACGTTAGAATGATTCTGCAAGCAGCCTGTGTGACTATCAGGGCTGAGAGTGCCAAGACTTAGTAATCCTGACAAGATGAACGGGGCCACTGCTATTCTCATGGTGTCTGCGATCAATTATCCAATTGAAAACCGATTGCAACCTGAAAGATCGACTGCTCATCAAGAAATACCGGTGGAGGTGGGAAAAGCCGAACCTTGCGTACAGCTTTTTCCGCCGCACGATCGAGCAGTCTGTACCCCGAAGACTGTTTCACCTGGCAACTGTTCAGAAGGCCGTCCCGGGTCAGGGTGAACGCCATTAAAGTGGTTCCCTGCTGCCGACTTTTACGTGCCATCAGAGGATAGTTTTTTTGCCGGTCGATGAGAATACTGACTTTTTGCAGGTAGGCCGCTCTCTGGGAGTCCAGATCTGCGGTCTCTTTTGGCACCGATAGCGTATGTGGGACCTGTTCCTTTTGATCGATATTCGGAGCTGTGACCTCACCCTGATCAATCGTCTTGATGACTGGTGACGGTGCAGTATCCAATTCTATCCAGGCAAAAGGTTCGCTGGGTGCGACAATTTTTTGCTTATGGTTGGTGCTCTGAACAGAAGGTTTCAACACCTCTGGTTGTTGTACAGGGGTTCGATCAGCTGTTGCTGGTAATGGCTTGGGCTTGGGCGACTTGACCGGTTCAGGTTCAACTGCCGGACTCTGTTTATCAAGTTTTTCTTGTGTCGACGCAACCACCAGGTCAACTTTTATAGACTCGACAGTGACATCAGAACGCTGCTCAGGACCTGACCACAACAGCACTGCAACCACAAGCAGAAACGCGTGAAAAACCAGAGAAGTCAGCAAGGGTGCTACCCACTGAGAAGGACTGATCAGCCGAAGGAGAGCCCGAACCATGCTCAGTAACGATAGGCCACCGTCGCATAGGCGAAAGCACCAACTTCAGGGACCTTTACACCGCTCCGGAATGGGTCACGCTGGTACGACAAGTGACTGTGATAGTACTTGTCAAACAGGTTGTTGACACCTGCATAGATAGACCACCTGTCAATATTCAGACCAGCTTTTATGTCGGTCACTCCCCAGCCGCTGGTCTCTGTTTCATCCAGCAGGTCATTGACCCGGTCCTGTTTGTCTGCGAACCGCTCGGTGACTTCCACGAAGTAAGTGCCGACGTCGTAGCGCAAACCGAGAGAACCGGTTAGAGGTGGCATCTCTGCGAGCGGTTCCCCGCTGTCCCGGTTCTTGCCTTCAGTGTAAGCGAGGTTAGCCAGCAGGTAGAGGTCAAGAGGCAAGGATATTTGACCGGAAATTTCACCACCCCAGATGCGGGCCTTAACATTGTCATAACCGCGTGCAGCAGGCAGAGTTCCCATTCCTGAGCCATCTGGATCGGGGATTGCAACCAGAGTAATATAGTCGCGCAGGTCACTGTAAAATACCGAGCTGTTGATAAAGAACCGGTCGCTGGAATACTTGAGGCCCAGATCAACCTGATTGTTGCGTACCGGATCCAGAGAGGGGTTGCCAACCCAGTTGGTCATCGTCGGCATCATCATGTTCGGAATTCGTTGCAGGCCGATATAGAGTTCTTCAGGATCCGGCATGCGGCTGACCGAGGCCATACCACCAAAAACCTCGACCCCATCCAGCGGTTTCCAGAACAGCTGAACGTTTCCTCCTGCAGTAAAGAAGTCATTGTCTTTATCCAGACTACTACCGGGATAATAGGGTTGATAGAGATCCGTCAGGCGAGTGCGACTCAGATCCGTTGCGTCAGATTCAGCGTAGTCGAGTCGTGCACCACCCTTGATGGTCACCGTATCACTCACCGGCCAGCTGTATTCGGTAAACAGCCCAAACTGGTCGTTGTCAACATCGGGAATCATCGATTGCGACTGGTAAGACAGATGCATGGCGCTCTTGTTGACGGCATCCCAGTTACGATAAAAATAATCGATGCCGCCGAGCATCTCACCGGGTCCGACCTCCAGGGTGCCTGTCAGGTTGACTCCGACCACGGTGGTATTTGCATCGGTTTCCATCATGTAATCCCGAGTGATAATCATGTTAGGTCGTGAGCTCTCCCGGAACTCGTCGTGCATCAAGTGATCGACGTCAGTCACGTAAACTTGGAATTTGATCTCATCAATATTTTCGGAAGGCTTCTCGAAAAAGGTGGTCCAGTTGAGACGATGGGTCCGATCATACTCGGCATCCATAAGCAGGGCCGGGTAGAGTACATGGTCAGCATCCTGATAAGCATAGCTGAGCTCTGATGAAACGCCGGAGGAAAGCTCCTGTTTGCCTTTGACCCAAAAAGTATTAATATCGTAGACTTGGGAGTCGATGTCATTATCCCGGTAGCGGTTTTTGCTGGTCTCAGGGTAAATATCGGTTATCCGTTTACCGTCGCCGGATTTGGGCGGCAGGGCGTATTTATAGGCATGGCCAATCATGACTTCACTCTTCTCGCCACCATGCGAAGCCGTGACCGAGGTATGAATCATATCTTGTGTACCATAGGTTGCCGTCGCTGCAAGACCAAGCCCGGGCTGGATCGCCTTGCCGATGGCATTGACCAGGCCGCCAAGGCTGCCGGCGTAACGCAGGTCATAGGGTCCTTTAACGATTTCGATCGCCTCAACCTCGGCAAAATCAAAGTGAAAGGACGGCGGATCCATGCGCGAAGGACAACCGCCGTGGACCCGTACGCCGTCCATCAAAACGTTGATATTGTCTCTCTGTAAGCCACGCAACACTATATCGTTGGCAATCGCCCCTTTGCGTAGAGCTGTCACGCCTGGAATGTTTTGAACAGCCTCACCGATATCCCGGGCCGGGCTCTCCCGGACTTCCCGGATGGTCAGGTTCTCTTCATTGGATGGGACACTGGTGCCACGGACGATGATTTCATCCAGCAGGACAGTGTCTGCAGCATTGCCAATCGTTGGAAGTAAACAGAGCAGAGCGCAGATAATTAGTCTCTTGTTGTTTAACCTCATAGATAGTCTCCTGAAAAATTCGCCTGCCGATCAGCTTGGATTAGGACTGGAGGGTCATTTTCATCATATTTTTGTGGGGATTAGAATTATTACAATTCGTGCTTCTACAGTAGATTATACGTTAGTTTCTTCTAACACAAGCCAAAACCGGCCCACCATTTGTCTTTTCAGGAGTTTTTCAGTTTATGAAACCAGACATCTGGCTGCTGGGCTTTTATTCTGGAGAAAGAAGATTTCGGTGAACTCATAGGAATTTGCTTTTAAGAGTTAACGTGATCTGTCCATAAATAAACCTCCCCAACAAACATGCAACCCCACATTAACCGTTTCTTCAATGTAACGAATCTTTTCCAGAAAGAAAGGATTGCGGATGATGTACTGGGCCAACGACTGCCGACCCTTTTCAGTGTTGAACACCTACAATTCCAGACATTATAAATCGTGGTGTAATTATTTTTCTGGCATTCTCTTTGGCATCAAGCTAGGATTGCTAGTAATGGTAGAGAGGAGCAGAGCCATGGCAAAACGAAATCAAATCAATCTTACATTCGATGACTCAGAAATGAATAACATCAATGAATACTGTCGGGTACACGGTATGACACCCCAAGGTTTATTCAAAGCAGGAGCGCAACGATTGATTCAGGAAGACATCCTGGAGCGTAAGGCAGACCTCATGACTTTGAAATCATGGAAGGAAGTTTGTGAAGGTAATTCCGAACCGATTGATGATTTGCTCAAAATGATTGAAGAAGATAGTTAAATCGGGGATGAAATGATCAAATCCGGATCTAACCCTGACAAGTGCCGACCGTAATATGATAACGAGAAAGTATCAAAAGATCCGTCGCACACCAACATTTATCACCGCATATGCAGAGTTGCGTTCCTATTTAAAAAAATCAAGCACCATGGCATTTATGGCTCTACCACAAGGCATGTCAACTGTTCTTAATGTCATTGACAATCATCCTCGAGGTTGGCCGATCAGACGAAAAAGACTGGGTGATGTCGATATTGAATTCCACCTTGCGATAGTGAGTATCTCTTACAGAAGGCTTCACGTTCGATACTGTGTAGACGACAATGACTGCACCCACCTCTTAGCAGTGTGGGTTGATGGTCATGATGAACCGAGCTACGTGATTGACAGTCTGAATCAATGATGTGACAGGAGGGACGAATGTCAGGCCGCTCGCGTCCCGACATGTACGGCGGCAATACCACCAGTCAGGTCATGAACTTTGACATCAACAAAACCAGCCTCTTCCATCATCCCTTTGAAAGTGTCGCGATCAGGGAATTCCAGCACAGAATCAGGCAGGTATTGATAGGCACTGCGTTGAGAGATAAGACCGCCCAGCCAGGGTAGCACTTTTAGGAAGTAGAAGTGATAGACCGTGCGGAAAAAGCTGTTGCGGGGGGTGGCGAATTCCAGAATAACTGCGCGACCGCCAGGCTTGAGAACGCGCACCATCTCGCACAGCCCTTTCTGTCGGTCAACTACATTACGGATACCGAAGGCAATGGTAATCCCGTCAAATATTCCATCTGGATGAGGCATCGCTTCACAAGGAGCGTTCACCAAAACAATTCGGTCGCGGTATGGAGAAGCATCAATCTTATCCCGACCGAGAACCAGCATTCCTTGAGTGAAATCTGAACCGACGATTTTCACGTCCAAGCCAGTCTGACAACCAATTTCCAGTGCCACATCGCCTGTACCAGTAGCAATATCCAGCACCATCCCATCTTTCGGCACAGCCAGCTGTCGGACAGCGAAGCGCCGCCAGCGTTTGTCTATACCTAAGGATAAAACCCGGTTCAACAGGTCGTATCGCGGTGCGATTTTGTCAAACATGTCGCGGATGCCGCGACCTTTGTCAGTGAGTTTGTTCATTTGCCTTCTTATTCATCAATGTGAAACGCCGGATATGTAACATGGTGATACTGTTCATGTCAGTAAAATTGTCGCCAACAGCGACATTCTTGTTGTCTTGTCGTCACAATGCAACTACAAATGACGATTGAAAAGTTCCCATCCAAACCTCAATGGAATCTAAAAAATCTGGAGTTTTTTTGTGACTGAAAAAACCCGTCAACTGCTACCGATTTTCAGCCTGATTCTGGCCATGCTGCTCTGGTCCAGTTCCTTTGTAGCACTGAAGCTAGCTTTTCGCGGTTTTCACCCGATGCAGGTGATCTTTGGCCGAATGTTTATTGCCAGCCTCTGTTTTGCCATCTTCATTCCTTCGTTCTGCAAGCTTAACTGGCGACGGCAGGACCTGAAGTACCTGCTGATTATGGCAGGCTGCGAACCTTGTCTCTATTTCCTCTTTGAAGCCAAAGCTCTACAGTTAACCAGCGCCTCTCAAGCCAGCATGATTACTGCCATGTTGCCGCTGCTGGTCGCAATCCTGGCCTGGGGATTGTTGAAAGAGCATATTCCCCGCCTGACTCTGGCAGGATTCATACTTGCGATCATCGGTGCCTGCTGGTTGAGCTTGGCCAGTGACACTAATGCTGATGCGCCCAACCCATTGCTCGGCAACTTTTGTGAGTTCCTGGCGATGGTTTGTGCCGCCGGTTATACTGTGTCACTCAAGCATCTATCCAGTAACTATCCACCACTCTTTCTGACCGCCTTCCAGGCCTTTGTTGGAAGCTTGTTTTTCTTCCCTTTTTTACTGTTGCCGGAGGTTGGTTTTACTGCGACCTGGGAAACCGGCCCATTGCTGGCCGTTATCTATCTTGGGACCTTCATCACCTTGGGCGCTTACGGCTGTTACAACTACAGCGTGAGTCGCATCCCGGCCAGTCAAGCTGCAGGCTACGTCAACCTGATCCCGGTTTTCGGCGTCCTTCTCGGCATGTTTATCCTTGGAGAAACACTTAATCTCACACAATGGTTAGCTTGCGGTCTGGTATTCGGTGGTATCGGGCTGAGCAATTGGCGACATGCGACCGGTTCCAGTCCCACGTAAGAAAACTAGAATGGCGTACGGGAGAAATGTCGCTTAGTGGCATCCTGAAGTTTTGATACCGCCTGGAAAGATTCTTTCAGAAGGTCCTGCTCCGTTTTGCTAAGCGTATGCGGATCAAGAAAATGTGATGGAGTTTGCCCCGCTTCGATCAAACCGATTTCATGACGCAGGCGCAGAAAGATCAATGCTTCGAAAGCGGCCCTGATGTGCTCAGCGGTTTCTGCGGCAAAGACGTTTTCTGCCACTAGAGCCTTAAGGCGCTCCATGGTGGAAATGGCCTGAATCCCTCTCTCAAGTGTGAACATCCTGACACAATCAACGATATAAACACAGCCGCCATATTTAACGGAGATCAGGCCGGCGTTCTCCCCCTCCTTCTCAACCTGGAAACGACCCAGCAGGCCAAGCGGAACCTTGTAACGCAAGTCCAGCGTCATCATATGGTAGAGGAATCCCTGATGAGTCCCAATGCCCTTGGCAACCATGTCGCGTAACTCGTGAGCCAGTTCAACATCACCCAGCAATGGCAAGAAATCAAAAAATATTGATGAATTTCTCACATGGGTCGGTTCAGGATCGAGCAGCCAGCTATTGAGACGCTCCTGCCAATCGACCAGTCGACCTCGCCACTCCTGGTTGCGGACCATGACATCACCATCACAGAGAGGATACCCCACTTTGGCAAGTGCCATGTTGAGCTGTTCGCTGAATGGCACAAAAAAAGCGTCTATTTCAGACTGTCGTTCATCAGGAAAGTCCTCGAAAATAAAACCGTTGTCCTGATCTGGATAGAGCAACATCTCCCGACGACCGGCACTCCCCATAAGCAGGAAGCAATGGCGGATATCCGGCAGAGTCATGCCGTCAGCAGCCATCTCGTCAAGACAGATCTGGTAGGTGCGACGAATGATCGCGTGATGAATGTGAGACAATATCTCCATGACTTCCGGGGTGCTGCGGGTCTCGGAGAGGAGCGCACGAGCAACCCGGACAATCTCTTTGTGAATTGCTGCCAGTCCTTCGAGACTCTCCTCTTCCCTGATATTGCCAATCAGCATCAAAGCTTTCTGCGAACGATAGCGCATCAAATCACGTGGTGTGACCACACCGACCAACTGATTGCGGTCAACCACCGGCAAGTAATTGAGGCTATGTTTGGTCATAAACGCCATGGCTTCATACATATAGGTCTCAGGGGTCATGGTTCGCGGCCCGACCCGCATGACATCCCGAGCTGTCATCGCCTGGGCGTCGGCGTTCTCAGGAGCCAGCACTTTTGCCACCAGGTCACTACCGGTAATAATGCCGACCGGCTCATTCTGTGGATTGGTCACAACCAGAAAGCTGATGCCATGTTCAGTCAGTTGACGGGCAACAGTGCCAACAGGCGTATCGGGAGCGCAAGTCACCGCAGCAGAGGTCATAATTTCAGAGAGACGCTTTTTAAAAGGATACGCTTCCATCT
>DAOWJU010000151.1 GCA_030640215.1 Desulfuromonadales bacterium | reverse complement strand
TGATCTGCGAGGCGAGGAGCGGTCCGCGCGGAGTCACCTCCGAGGCGTAGGTCAGGAGCTGACGAGCCTCTTGCAGGGGGCCGTCAGCAAACAGTCGCTCCGGCTTGACCAGGATATTTTTCAGGCGGTTGCCCAGGTCGATGCGTACGCTCACCCTCTCCTTGCAACTGGCAGCGAAGGCCGCATGTGCGTCGAGGGAGAGAGCTTCATTACAGGCTTTGAGCGCCTCAGGCCAATGCTCTTTCTTCTCAAAACGTTCCGCATCCTGCCGCAATGCGGTCAGCCTGCCAGCAAGTTGCGTTCGGGCAAGCTGTTGTTTGAGATCACGGACGGCATGATCGCCAGGTCTGATCGACTCGGCTTTTTGCAAAGCGGAGCTGGCTTTGGACAGCTTGCCATTGGACATGGCCTGCAGGGCATGACTCATCGCTAGCTGGAACTCTTTTTCGGCGATCTCGGCACGGACTCGGAGCAGAGCCTCCTGCGCTGGCCCGAAATCAGGGTCAAGCTCTGTGGCCGCAGTGAATGCAAGCAAGGCCCCGTCGGGGTCACCTGCACTCTCCATGGCCAATCCATCCCGCATAAAGTTGAGAACAGCGGGACGTTGCTCTGCACGGCGGAGACCGGTTACGGCTCTTTCATCATCAGCGTCCAGAGCAAGAGCGCGTTGAAAATGACCGACAGCGGCCCCCGGGTCATCCTGGCCCAGGTCATCCTCACCCTGGTCATCCTCACCCTGGTCAAGTGAGTCCAGGGCGAGCAGGCCAGCGGCAATGGCTGCTTCGAGCAACTCCTCTTGCGACGCCATGAGATTGTCAAGGCCGTCAATCGCCCCCTCGCAGGAGGCTTTAGCAGCAAGATACTGCTGCTCACCGAGCAGACGATCGCACTCTTTGGCCAACGAGGCCGCGTCAGTGTAGGCATCACCACCCCAGGCCGCGACATTCACAGACTCCGCTTCAGCCTGCTTCTGCAACCAGACCTCCATCAACCGGTCTATTTCCCGGACCCAATCATCATTGGCAGTGACCTGCTCTGCTGGAGATTGCGGTACCTTTGAGGATGGTGGTTGCGGCACGACTGGACGGACCTCCGGTTGTTCCGTTTGCTGAACAATGACCGGATCGTCCTGCTGAAAAGGCAGGAAGAGAACCAGCAGAGCAGCGACGACCAGCAACAGACCGCAGGCCACTATCAGCAGAGGCACAGTGCGAGAAGGAGTCTGCTGTGCTCCTCCGGTTGCATCAGGAGGTCTCAGCGTGGGGCTGCTGATATCTTTTTTACGGCGGGGGATTTCAGTCATAGACGGGTCTCACTTGGCTGCTGCGGAGGAGGGAGCAGGTATCTCTTCTCCAGCTGAGTCGAGCGGCAAGCCCGTCTCCGCGGCATAAATATCCCGCAACATCTCGCGCCATTTCTGATACTGTTCCTCGGCCGACCCGGTGAGCCGGACGGTTTCACCAACCACCTCCACAACCAGAGGTTCCGCCTCAGAGGAAAATGATAAACTAAGTTCTTCGATCACATCTTTGTGGATCTTGGTCTCCTCCCACTTCTGAAAACCACTATAGATCGCCGCAGCACCGCCGAGGACCATCACCTCCGGCAAGTTAGTGGAAGAAACGCTATTATTGCTACTGAGCAGAACCCCACTGACAATAGCGGCGACACCGAAGAGCTGACGGGTCAGAGCTTGCTTCTGGACTTCTTTCAATGCCGCGAGTTCTTCTTTGTAGAGCTTGCGCCAGTCTGCATAGGGCTGCCAGAGATCGTTGTAATAATTCTCGTAATAACCGTTGATGGTGTCGAGCAGCATATCATCACGGATCTGGACGGCGCGCACCCGCCTGAGCATGGGATCGTCCTCGACCGGCAGCCGGACCAGCGAATAAATGCCATCCTCATCGCGAGAAAGATGCCCGGCAAAAGCATCCGCAGCCATATCCTGAGCGGTGCGAAGTTCAGAAATCTGCTGGATTTTCAGAACATCATCGACCGACAGTTGGCTACGATGCAACAACAGGTCATTGGCAATGGTGTTGTAAAGGTCCTGAAATGGATCTTTTTCTCCGGCGGCAAGAGCGTGGTACTCTTCCAGCTTGGGTGCCTCAGAATAGGTTTTTTCGAACCACTTGATACCGCGCGCATCGAAGGCTTTAATTTCGAGGGTAAGGCGTTCTCCATCCGAATGGATGATGTTTCCTTTGACCTGAAGATGGGCGTCACTCTCGTCAGGAACCACCCGCACCGCCCCCCATTGTCCAGTTCGTTGCATGGTGTATTTGAGGTGAATAGGGATATAGCGCTCTTCTGCCTGACGGATTTCTTCTGACAAACCCAGCTTGCGAACCTCTTTCTCTGTCAATTCTTCAGAGTCGAAGGCTACAATCGCCACATCGAGTAATTCGGAGCTGTCGAGTTCATGGGTTGCGATGACAGGCTGCACACCATCTGCGACCCCATTGCGCAACGAAGCGCAACCGGAAAGCATCAGGAGTGCTGTAAGCAACACGAAGAATCGAATGTTCACTTTGGACTCCTCCCTACTTGCCCACGCCCTTGTATTTCCAATATTCTTCCCAGAGTTTCTTTTTCAACTCCGGATCAGGTTCTTTTTCAGCCGCTTCACGTAGTTGCCGGGCAACGATATCGTCATCCTCCGGCGGTGGCAGCTTGCCACCGGGTGCGCCGTACACCGAATGGTCCACGTCAGCATTGCCAGCTCCGACACCGCTCCGGGTACCAGATTCGGTTCCTTCCTGCCCGTCGGCAACAGCATCGCCCTCACCTTGCTCTGCCGTCTCGCCAGCGGCTTCGGAACCGGACTCACCGCCTTCGCCATCACTTCCACCGTTACCATCACTCCCGGAGCCACCAGACGAACCGGCGCTGGCAGACTCTCTCTGGCTGGGGACCCTGGCGGCCAGCTTATCCTCTTCCTTAAGGAGCATCTCGTCAAACTCACCCAGAGTAGAGAGAAAATCGCCGTCGAGCTCTGCGCTCTTTTCGGCCTGAGTCTGAGCTTCAGCTGCATCCGCCCCCGTGGTGTAAAAGACTGTCCCTTCCGAGAAGGCTGATGCCGTCTCGGCACTGGAACTGTTCAGGCTTGAAGGACACGGCAACCCTTCCAGTGCTGCCAGATCGCCCTGTTCAGCGAGTTCCTGGCAGTAGTTGATAATTCGGGTATTGAGGTAAATGATAAAGTCTCTGTAGTCGGTGACTTCTCTGGCAGACAAAGCTGTTGCTTCGAGTTCGTGAAGAGCTGTTTGACGGGCGCTATCAAGAGCGAAAACGCTACTGCGAATTGAGTCCTGAGCTATTGCGTAAAGTGGGGTTGCCGTGAGAATAAACACGGTGGCAAAGCAGAGGCTCCGAACGAGGATTGCTCGAACCGACGAAGCATATTGAAGAGCACTGTTTCGGACTGGGCACATAGGAACCTGCCTGTTTGGAGAAATAAAGATACCGGCTCGCCATACAAGTAGAGCCAAGACTCTGGAATTATTCCTAGTATTATAGCATCTGCTTTTGGCAAAATGAACAAACACTCGAAAAGATTATTCGAAGGACCGTTTAACTGGGGAGGGATTGAACAAATCAGGGTACAGGGAATTCATGAAAATTGGGCCTGGATAGTTGGGGTGCTTCCGTCAAGAGGGGACGTCTCCCCTTACTCCGCCCTGTCTTCAGAGTAATAGTAGTCCAATACGTCCCTGGTAATGTTGGAAATTCTTAGTGCAGAAATGCTTTCTCTGCGGAACCAATGCGCATTACAATCCTTCACGTCAGACATCTTTTTGCTAACAATGTCGCCGACATAGACTGAAACCTCTACTTCACCTGGTCTGACTGGTGAAATCCCTTTGATTGTTTTTTCAAGTTTTCGAAAAATACAATCGACTCGGTCTTTCATTTCTCTGGCAACAACTTCTTCCAGACACTGCATTTCGTCTTCACCCTGTTCAATCTCTCCTCCGGGCAATATCCAAAAATCACCCCTTTTGATCAACAGGATCATGCCTTTTCGCTCTACAATGATATCTACTACTTTTATTGACATCGGTCTTCCCCTTGAGACTCAGATACCTGCACAAATAAAATATCGCTAATTATACTCGGTTACAAGTTGAGGTCAAAGAAGAAGCCTTCTGAGCCTCTTGCTAAAGTCTTTAAAGCCCAGTAGCCGTTATTCCCGCGAAGGCGGGAATCCAGAGGTTCACAGGATTTGTAAAAACCTGGATCCCCGTATTCACGAGGATGACGACTTTTGCAAGAGCTTCTTCTTTTAAATCATTTTGCATTGTCTGATCTCAACAATCAGTCGTTGGTAGTTATTTGCCAGTCGGCAACGATTTTCTCAACGGATTTGCGGTCGCGAGTGCGGTAGGGGCCGACAACGGCTCCACGCAGATGAGCGGGGGTGAGCAGCTCTCTGGCCGTTTGACGCAAACCGGCAGCGGAGACGGTGTTGATCCCGGCAAGATCGTCAGCGATGGTGCGACTGCTGCCGGTTAGTTCTCCCCAAGTATAGCGCAGGGCCATCTCATCGACCTGATCGCGGGAGTAGTCGAGGTCGCAACGGTAGCAGTTAAGGATATGGTCCAACTCATTGTCGTCGACTTCGTTGGTGTGCAGTTCGGTAAAGATCTCGAGGATCGCGGTCGTGGCCTTGCCCAGATTCTCGGCGGAGACCGCCAGTTCAACTGCCAGGGTTCCGGCATCGGCATAGAGCGCAAGAGCTGCGTCAACGGCATAGGTCAATCCCAACTCCTCACGCAAGCGCAACATCAGGCGACTCATCCCTCCCCAACCGAGCAGACGGCGCAATACACGCAGGTTAACGGCATGCTCGCTGTCACGTCCCGGTAGCAGGAAAGCCAACTGCAGGCTGACCTGAGACCCGGCATCACGAACCCAGCGCAACGCTCGATCAGATGCGGCAAAATCAGTCCATGGTTTCGGAGCTGGTACACCATCGCCCTGCCATTGCCCGAAGTGTTCTTTCGCTGCAGCAACAACCCGCTGATGATCGACCGGTCCGGCCACCGTCAGCACCGCATTGTGCGGTGTGTAGTAGCTGGCGTGGTGCTGTTGCAGCTGCCGCAGGGTAAGACGTTCAATTGCCGGACGGCTCCCTACAGTGGGCTGTCCCAACGGATGGTTGGGATAAAGCAGTGAGGCGACAATATTATCGGAATTAATCTGGTGACCTGTCTCATTGAGATCACCCATGGCCTCTTCAAGAATCACCCGGCGTTCCATCTCCATATCTTTGAAGAGCGGTCGCAGCATCATCGAAGCAAAGAGACCTATTGCCTCGGCAATATGATCGGGATGGACGCGGGAGTGAAAACAGGTGGTCTCACAGTCGGTCGCAGCATTAGCCGAACCGCCAACCGCTTCGAAGGCGCGTTCCAGGGCCAGACCAGCTGGGAACTCTTCTGTACCTTTGAAGAGCATGTGTTCGAGAAAATGTGACACCCCGGCTTTGTGCGCGGTTTCGTAGCGGCTGCCAACACCGATATAGATCATCACTTCAGTGCTGTGATGGTGCGGCATTGGTACGCTGATAACACGCAGACCGTTATCGAGAGTGTCGCAGAGGTATTCAGTCATAGAGATGGGTGCTCGTTAAATGTGAAAAGGGAAAAGTGAAAAGTTCAATACTTATGAGACTTTTCACATTTCATTTTTTACCTTTTACTGCGCAGCGTTAGCGAAGCAGTTTCGCCGCTTCCTTGGCGTGATAAGTGATGATCAGATCGGCACCGGCGCGTTTCATACCGACCAGGGTCTCCATCATGACCCGGTCGCCGTCGATCCAGCCCTTTTCAGCAGCGGCTTTGATCATCGAATATTCCCCGGAGACATTGTAGGCGACCAGCGGCAGATTGTAGCGTTCCTTGAGATCACGCAGGATGTCGAGGTAGGCCAGCGCGGGCTTGACCATGAGGAAATCGGTACACTCCTGAATATCGAGCTCCGCCTCGCGAAAAGCTTCATTGCGATTGGCCGGATCCATCTGGTAACTGCGACGGTCGCCAAACTGCGGGGTCGAATCAGCGGCATCACGAAAAGGTCCGTAGTAAGCGCTGGCATACTTAACCGCGTAGCTCATGACCGGGATGTGTGAAAAATCGTTGGCATCGAGGATCTCGCGGATTGCGGCGACGCGGCCGTCCATCATGTCAGAGGGGGCAACGATATCGGCACCAGCGCGGGCATGCGAAAGAGCTTCGGCGGCGAGCAGCTTGAGAGTCTCGTCGTTGTCGACATCGCCGTCCTTGATTACGCCGCAATGGCCATGGTCAGTGTACTCACACATACAGACATCGGTGATCACCAGCAGTTCCGGCACCTCTGCCTTGATAGCGCGAATCGTCTCCTGAATGATGCCGGTTTCAGAATAAGCGTCCTGACCGAGGGCGTCTTTCTCTTCGGGAATACCGAACAGGATGACAGCAGGAATACCGAGTTCATGGACCTCTTTGGCCTCGGCAACAATATGCTCGATCGACTGCTGGTAGATGCCGGGCATAGAGACGATCTCTTTTTTGATATCTTTGCCGAAGGCCGAGAACATCGGGTAAATCAGATCATCGGTACGCAAGAAAGTTTCACGGACCATGCGGCGCATGGTGTCGCTGCGGCGTAAACGGCGAGCACGGTATTCGGGGAAAAACATTTTCAAACCTCCGGGGGCAGCAATTTTGAGTTTTCAATTCTTAATTTTGGACTTCTTACAGTTTACCGTTCATGACTGCTCGAAGTAATCCTTGATTGCTTCGAGCATATCATCGAGAGTCGACTTTTCCGGTTCGATAACGACGTTGAAACCAAGAGCTCTGGCAGTTTCGCTGGTCAGGGGTCCGATTGAGGCGACCGGGATCTGTTGAGCAACGACCAGATTTTCGGCATCGAGCAGGTCGACGAAATTCTGTACCGTTGATGATGCGGTGAAGGTCAGCAGATCAAGTTTGTCTGCAAGAGCCTGTTGCAGCTTTTCGGCGGCATCAGCTGGTGCTGCACTTGCATAAGCAATCGGAGCAATAACTTCGGCACCGGCGGCAATCAATTCGGTTGGAATCAGGTCGCGGGCCAAGGCTGCCTTCGGATAGAGCAGTCGCTTTCCGGAGACCTGATCTTTGAGCAGTACAACGATACCTTCGGCACGGTAATCATCAGGCATCAGGTCGGCAGTAACACCGTGAGCAGCAAGGGCTTCAGCACTCTTCGGGCCGACCACCACTGTCTGCAGCGTTGTCAGAGCACGGGCATCGTATCCTTGCATTGTCAGTCGATCAAAAAAAGCAGTGACAGCGTTGACCGAAGTCAGTATCAGGTAATCGACCTGGTCGAGCTCAGCAATGGCTTGGTCGAGCTCGGCAAAAGAAGACGGATCAGTGATTTCAATAGTTGAGACCATAACCGGTTCGGCGCCGATTTCAACAAGTGCCGCAGTCAGGACTGGAGCTTGATCGCCCGCGCGGGTGACCAACACCCGGTGTCCAGAGAGAGGTCGGTTACTTTTCACTATTAAACGTCTTCTTTGTCAACATTGAAAGTCTCGTGCTGGTAGACCTCGTTGAGGATCTTGCCCGCGCCCAGGATGAGCAGGTCTTCGCCGAGCGAGACGCCCATCTTCTCTGCGTCGTGAACGGAACCGGTTATGGTCTTCTTCAGACATTTGACGCCTTCACAATCGGAGACAAAGCCGGTCAGAGTCAGGTTCTCGCCTGCAACTGTACCGTGACAGGCGATTGGAACCTGGCAACCACCTTCAAGAGTCTTGAGGAAAGAGCGCTCGGCACGCACGGCCCAGTCACTCTCTGGATGATTGAAGAAATCGATCAGCGCATTAATCTCAGCATCGTCAATCCGGCTCTCGATACCGAGAGCACCCTGACCGATGGCTGGAATCGAAACATCGACCGAGAGGTATTCACCAATCTGCTTGGTGTAACCGAGACGATGCATGCCCGCCGCAGCGAGGATGATGGCATCGAGGTTTTCATCAGTGAGCTTCTGGAGACGGGTCTGAACATTGCCGCGGATATCAACCATCTGCAGATCGGGACGAATGTGCAGCAGCTGCGATTTACGGCGCAGGGCGCTGGTGCCGATGCGCGCACCCTGGGGCAGCTCTTTCCAGCTCTTCACACCGGGACGCAGAATAACAACGTCGCGACAGTCTTCACGTTCGGTGATGCAGCGCAGGGCCAAGCCTTCAGGAAAGATGGTCGGTACATCTTTCATTGAATGCACGGCAATATCGATCTCGCCACGCAGCATTGCCTCTTCGATTTCTTTGACGAAGAGACCCTTGCCGCCAACCATCGCCAGAGGCACATCAAGAATTTTGTCGCCCTGGGTTTTGATCTTGGTCAGGGTGACTTCCATCTCGGGATAACGTTTTTCAAGTTCGGCTTTGACCCATTCAGCTTGCCAGAGCGCTAAAGCACTGGCGCGGGTACCGATACGCATTTGTTGTTTGGCCATCTATAAAACTCCTTTATTCCTGGTCTGAATCATCCAGAGGTTTGATTTCTTTATCATCGTCCGCCAGGGCGGGTAGATCGAAGAGCGCGCGCACGGCATCGACATAGTCTTCACCGCTGGTGTCATTCTGGGTACGCTTGAGGAGAGAGGTCGGCTGGTGCAGAATTTTGTTGATGATCGCTCCAGCCATCGCTTCAATGCTTTTGCGTTGTTTACTGGAGAGATCTTTGAGATTGCCGAAGGTTTTTTCCAGCTCCTGCCAGCGAATTTCTTCCAGCTTTTGACGCAGAGCGATAATCGTCGGCTTGACCTCGAGATTCGCCAGCCACTGGTGAAATTGACCGATCTCCTGCTCGACGATCACTTCAGCCTTGCCAGCTTCTTTCTTGCGCTCCTTAAGGTTGGCCTGAACCACCCCCTGGAGATCATCGACATCATAAAGATAAGTGTTGTCGAGTTTATTGACTTTAGGATCAATATCGCGCGGCACGGCGATGTCGATTAAAAACATCGGCTTATTCTTGCGGCGTTTGAGCACTTCTTCCATCTGGCGCTTGCCGAGAATGAAGTTCGGCGCGCCGGTGGAAGTCATGACAATATCGACTTCGGCTAGATGATCAACAAAGTTTTCGAAGGGAATCGCTTTGCCTTCGAATTCTGCCGCCAGTTTTTCGGCACGTTCAAAGGTACGGTTAGTGACCAGCACCTTGGAGACACCGTTGGCAACAAAGTGACGGGCAGCCAGTTCACACATCTCACCAGCGCCGATAATCATGACGCCCTTGTTGTCGAGCCGGTCAAAGATCTTGCGCGCCAGCTCTACCGCTGCAAAGGAGACCGAAACGGCATTGCTGGCAATGCCGGTTTCAGTGCGAACCCGTTTGGCAACGGAGAAAGCCTTGTGCAGAAAGCGGTTGAGAATCAGCCCGACGGCCTTGAACTCCGCAGCGTAGCCGTATGCAGTTTTGATCTGGCCGAGGATCTGTGGTTCACCGAGGACCATCGAATCGAGACTCGATGCAACCCGGAAGAGATGGCGGATGGCCTCTTCACCCTGGTAGTCGTAAAGATTAGTGTTTATTTCTTCAGAAGTGATCTCGTGGTACTCAGCCAGAAAGCGCCGCAAGGCAGCCATGGCTGCATCTGGCTCTTTGGTGGCGGCACAGAGTTCAACCCGGTTGCAGGTCGAGACAATCAGCCCCTCGGTAACAGTCGGCAACTCAAGCATCTGTCGTAGCGGCC
>DAOWJU010000062.1 GCA_030640215.1 Desulfuromonadales bacterium | reverse complement strand
CCTTATCAACACAGAACGCGAACAGAGCCTGTTAGTTTGAATCAATCCTTAAGGCTCTAAAGCTGTAGGCCCGTCAGGATTTCAAGCATTAAAGCCCTACAACCTTACAGCCTTACAGCTTTTATGCTATACCTTGTATAATTGACAACGAGGGCCAAGAACATGCTTCCGAGCGTCACCAAAGTTATCTATATCGTCCTGTCCCTGGCAATCCTCTTACCAGCGCTATCAGGCTCTGTACTGGCATTAGACGTCCAGTCTCTGATCCGCGAGATCGAGCAACAGTACAGCGGCGCATCCTCCCAAGCACGCACCATAATGCAGGTCAGAACATCCCACTGGGAGAGAACGCTGGAGATGGAAGTCTGGTCGCTGGAGCGCGATTATTTCCTGGTTCGTATTCTCGAACCAGCCAAAGAACGCAATGTCGCCACACTCAAACGATATCGTGAAGTCTGGAATTACCTGCCTAAGGTTGATCGGGTTATCAAGGTTCCACCATCAATGATGGGGGGCAGCTGGATGGGCAGTCACATCACCAACGATGATCTGGTCAAGGCCAATCATATTGACGAAGACTATGAGCTTCGCCTGCTTGAGGATACGGAAACTCATTATGTCGTTGAGTGCCTGCCAAAGGCTGAAGCCGCGGTCGTCTGGGGGAAAATTGTTTATCGGATACGCAAAGAGCCCCAGGTGCCTGAGCAGGTCGACTACTACGACGAAGAGATGATCCGTGTACGCGAGATTCATTTTGATGATGTTCAACAGATTGGCGGTCGTATCGTTCCCTTGCGTCTGACAGTTCTTCCCCTGGAAAAACCTGAGGAAAGGACGATCCTGCATTACCGGGAACTGATTTTCGATCTACAGTTGGATGAGACTTTCTTCTCACTACGTAATCTCAAAAACTGACCATGCTGCTAACCCTGGCCTTCCGCAATCTCTGGCGCAATCGACGACGCACCCTGTTGACTCTTTCAGCGATGGTAGTATCAGCGGCGTTGCTGATTCTTGCGCTCGGCGTCTTCTCCGGGATGTTCAAGGACATGCTGGCCTCGGCAACCGAGCAGTACTATGGTCACTTAGTCATTGCTCAGCCCGAGTACCACCTGCGCCGCGACCTTTTTGCTCACCTGCCTATGGACATTATTGACCAACCGGCCATAGAGAGTGAGCTTGCAATAACCGGAAAGTCGCCGCGTTTGCGTAGTTTCGGCCTACTCTCCCGCCCTGAGACCAGCCAACCGGTCGAACTGCTCGGCATCATTCCTGAGTTAGAGCAGCAGGTCACATCACTACAGCATCAACTGACAGCAGGACATTATCCCGTAGCAGATGAACACAACGGCGCCCTGATCGGCAAGGGACTTGCGCGTAAAATGAAAGTACAGCCCGGCGATGAGCTGGTTTTCGTTACCCAGGCCGCCGACGGATCGATCGGCAATGATCTGTTGATTGTCAGCGGCATCTTCGCCACCGGCGACAGCCGGCATGATAACAACTTGGTGCTGGCACCGCTACCGTGGCTGCAGCAGGTTCTGGTCTTACCCGGACGTATCCATGAAGTTGCTATGATCGTCGCTGACCCCATGGACGCAGCTCAGGTTGCCGACCGGCTGACCCCACACCTGCCTGAGAACATTGAGGTTCTCGACTGGGGTGACCTGCTACCAGAGATGCGTGAGGTCATTGCGGCCTATGATGTCAGCCGCATGATCATTGTCACGATCCTGTACCTGGCCACCGGCCTCGGCATCCTCAACACTTTTTTCATGTCGGTTATGGAAAGGACTCGTGAGTTCGGCATTCTCATGGCACAGGGAATGCGACCCTGGACAATCCGCGGTCTGGTGTTGTTGGAGACCTTGCTGCTCAGTATCATAGCCCTGGCCATTGGACTGCTTTGTGGAGCTGTCATGACCCTCTACATGCAACAGATCGGCATCGACCTGTCCGCATATATCACACCAGTCACATACGCTGGCGGCACCATCCTGCCGCGTCTGCATGCGGTTTTTGAATCAGGGAATTTCCTGGTCCCTGCCGGGATGCTCTTGCTTGTCAGTCTCTTTGCTGGTTTCCTGCCAGCCAATCGGGCAGCACGCCTCGACCCGGTTGCTGCGGTACGTGAGGACTGATGATGGATTATTTCCTGCTGGCCTGGAAAAACCTTTGGCGCAATCGGCGGCGCACCATCATCACCCTGGCAGCAATCGCTTTCAGCATCATGCTGGTGCAGGCATTGCACAACCTCTCTTCCGGCGTCTATGCTGGCATGGTTGACAGCGGCGTAAGAGCCGGTTCCGGACATGTCGCAGTCTATAAACAGAATTACCTTGAGAGCCGTGAGGAAACACTCTACTTCGAGGACCACAATCTGGTCACTGAGATCGAGGCAATTGATGGCGTTGAGCAGGTTCTACCGCGTCTCTATATCCCGGCCCTGGCACAATCGAGTCGGGAAAGCCGCGGGATTATGCTGATAGGTGTCGATCCAGAGCGTGAACGCCAGATCAATCCATTCCTAAAATCACTTTCAGAAGATGCGATGATCCGTTCTGCCGATTCGCGCGATGCAGTGGTCGGTGTGCGTCTGCTTGACGAACTGCAGATCAAACCAGGCCAGAAGTTCGTCGTCACTGCGCAACATCAGGATGGGACTTTGCACAGCGAACTGCTACATGTACGAGGGGTGGTCAGTTCAGGCATGAAGGATATTGACGGCTCACTGATTTTGATAGGCCGTGAGCGGGCCGGTCTGCTTACCGGCAGTTCCAGTTCGGTTCATGAACTGGCCGTCATTCTAACTGACCCGAGCTATGAGAAATCGGTCCATGGACAAATCACAACGATGCTTGCTGCGCACCCAGGCATCGAGGCCGTCAATTGGGAACGCGCTATGCCGAATCTGGCGAATGCGATCAAGCTTGATTACGCCAGCCAGAAATTCATTTTTCTGATTATCCTGCTCATTGTCACAATCGGCGTGATCAACACCCTGCTCATGTCGGTCATGGAACGCATGCGTGAGTTCGGCGTCATCCTCGCCCTGGGCAGTAAACCAATGACCCTGCGCTGCATGATCATGCTCGAAGCCCTGTCACTCGGGCTGCTCGCCGCCGCCTTCGGCACACTGCTCGGCAGCCTGGCGACCTGGTATCTGGTTTCAGTGGGCATTGATCTGGCTGATTTTGTCCCGGAAACACTGGAATTCGGCGGTGTCGTTTTCGACCCGATTCTGCGTGCAAACTGGAATCCTGGCTGGATGATCCAGATCGCCCTCTACGTAGTCGGTTTGACACTACTAGCGGCCCTTTACCCAGCCATTAAAGCAGGGCGCATCACCCCGGTGGAGGGGATGCGACATCATTAAAAACCAACTTGTCATCAACAGAAAGAATGTCATTCCCGACGGTGTAATCGGGAATCCAGATTTTAAAACCATGGATCCCCGATAGAAGCATTCGAGGATGACAGACATTATTGTTAACAGTTCAAAGGTGTTGCATAGTTACAAACACAAAAGGATCGTTGGATACTTTATGTCTTTGATCGAGCTAAAAAACGTTTCTAAAATCTACCGTCTTGGCAGCCAGGAGATTCCGGCCCTGACTGATTTGTCTCTCACCTTTGAGGCCGGTGAATTTACCGTACTGGCGGGGCCATCGGGAAGTGGCAAAACAACGGCGCTAAACCTGATCGGCTGTCTAGATCGGCCAACGACAGGCCAGGTGATTGTCAGTGGCATCGACCTTGGCACAGCGAGTCCCCGGCAACTTGCCGATTTCCGCCTGCAGCACATAGGTTTCATCTTCCAGTCGTACAATCTGATTCCGGTTTTAACCGCTGCCGAGAACGCAGAGTTCACCCTGATGTTGCAGAAAGTTCAAAAACGGCTCCGCCGGGAAAAAGTCTGCAAGCTCTTTGCCGATCTTGGCATCGACGGCCTGGAAGATCGACGCCCGTCCGACCTCTCTGGAGGCCAACAGCAACGCGTCGCTATCGCCAGGGCGATGGCGGCAGACCCTCATGTCATCCTGGCCGACGAACCAACCGCAAACCTCGACTCCCACACTGCAGAAGAGCTTCTGGACCTGATGCGGCGGCTCAATCAGGAGAAAGGCACAACCTTTATTTTCAGCTCCCATGATGACAGGGTTATCTCCCAGGCCAGGCGGGTGATCCGTCTAGAGGATGGACATCTCGCCATGGACACCAGCATTACCACATGAAGCAGTCGACCTTAAAAGCATGTTGGGCCTTTGCGGCAACATTCTTGCTTT
>DAOWJU010000030.1 GCA_030640215.1 Desulfuromonadales bacterium | reverse complement strand
TTCTCAAGGCGTTTGAGCAAACGGGCGATCTTGAGATCTTCCGGGCCGATACCGTCCAACGGTGACAATGCGCCGTGCAGCACATGGTAGCGGCCTCTGAAAGAACGGCTGCGTTCAATCGCCAGCAAAGCCTGAGGCTCTTCGACGACACAGAGTAGACTCTCGTCACGGCCACGGTCACAGCAGAGAGAACAAGGATCCTGTTCCGTAATGTGAAAGCATAGGGAGCAGAACCGCGTGTTGCGCTGTAGATCCAAAATCGCTGTTGCCAGAGCCTCAGCCTGAGCTTCAGGTTGACGGAGCAAGAAAAAGGCCAGCCTGGTCGCCGTTTTGTTACCGACACCTGGAAACTTGGCCAATTCTGCCACTAATCGAGCGAAAGATGGGATGGAGCTTAACATAAATTTTCACAGAAATTCAATAGTTTATGCGTTTAGAACAACATTTTAAGGACGTCAAATATTTTTCATATGACTGAAAAAATAAGTCAAAATATTTTTACTGCGAATAAAAAAAATTACTTTAACTTAAAAAAATCATCATTTGCAAGGATTTTTTCATCCGCAGTATCTTCCTGATTTCGATGAGGCCTCGGCTCTTTTGTCAACTATTGTGCTTTTGTGGCGAGGACTCGCCATAAAAGCAACTAAAAGAGACCCGGGAGGTTCATGCCGCCGGTGAGTTTACTCATCTCGTCCTGAGACATTTTCTGGCTCTGCTTGATCGCTTCGTTGACGGCCGCTGTCACCAGATCCTGGAGCATTTCCACGTCGTCCGGATCGACGACTGTCGGATCAATGCTTAGCTCAAGCAGTTGCTGCTTACCACTCACTACAGCCGTGACCATACCGCCACCGGCAGACGCCTCGACCTTCTTGTTCTCAAGCTCTTCCTGTAGCTCAGCCATACGACGCTGCATCTGCTGCGCCTGTTTCATGATATTACCCATACCGCCTTTTGCCATGTCGTATTCTCCCTCTATTTTAGAATGCTGAACAGTTGTATTTGGTTTTGTTTTTTCGCGCCACGCATTCCGTGCTACACGTCACTTTTCCTTTAAACAAAGCCCTTGTCGATGGGGATGACTTTCTTGATTTCGCCGTCAAAGATATTCTGCACTGCTTTCAGAGCCGGATGCTCAATGGCATCATCCTGCAGGCGCCGCATGCGATCAGTCTCTTCGGCCTGGCGGGTTTCTACCAGAGACGGCGGAGCATCCTGTTGCATGTTGTCAATGGCAGAGACTCGCAGTTTTATCGTTTGACCAAAATATTCCGTTGCCAGGGTTTCAAGATCCTGGCAGATATCCTGCTCTTGAAGCTGGCTGATCATGAATGAATCATTGGGATAGCCAATCTCAAGCAGCGGTGGCTCCAGTTTGAGCAAGCGGCCATGTTCCATGACCGAACCGAGCATTGGTCGGCTTTGTTTGACCTGTTCAACCAGCCCCTGCCATCCCTTGCTGTCGGTTGATGTGACGACGGGGGCTTCAGGCTTTTTTGGCGGTGGAGCCTCTGTGGTCTGGGGTGACGGTGCATTTCTGGTCTGTGGGGGCGTACGTTGCGGTGTGCTCTGAGTTTTCGCTAAGGGTGTCGAACCCAGGCGTTTCTCAAGGTTTTCGATGTGCTTGATGAGTTTGCCAAGATCCTGAGAGGGCGCAAGAGTCGCCAGGCGCACCAGACTCATCTCAAGGGTTAATAACGGGTAGCCGCTATGGACCAACTCACTCTGAGCTTTCATAAGTAAAGCGACGATGCGCTGCAAATCTTCAAGCGTAGCGTCTTCAGCCAGAGCCTTCAGTTCCTTCAGCTCGTCACCGACCAGATCGAGCATTTCGGCAGGTTCTTCGACCACTTTACAAATGACCATGCCACGAAACATTTCCAGAAGATCCTGGGTGAATTGCCGCAGGGCCAAGCCGAGTTGATCAACCCGTCGTACCGAATCGAGTGCCCGTCGACTGTCTCGTTGGATAACGGCCTCGACAGTGTCAAGCAGAAGGCGGCGATCAACCATGCCAAGCAGGGATTGTACGGCGTCATCGTCCACTTCATCACCAGCGAATGCAATCACCTGGTCGAGGGTGGATAGCGCATCCCGCATGCTGCCTTCACCCTGTCGGGCGACCAGGCTGAGGCTGCGGTCAGAAATCGTCAACTTTTCTGCGTCGGCAATTTCACGCAAACGGCCAGCGACTTTAGCCAGGGGGATCTTGCGGAAATCAAAACGCTGGCAGCGTGACAGAATGGTTATCGGGATTTTGTGTGGTTCCGTGGTGGCAAAGATGAACTTGGCATGCTCTGGAGGTTCCTCAAGGGTTTTCAATAGTGCGTTGAAGGCATTGGTCGAGAGCATGTGGACTTCGTCGATAATGAAGATTTTAAAGCGCGAACGGCTCGGCAGGTAGCGAATATTTTCCCTTAGCTCACGGACATCGTCGACACCGGTATTTGAGGCACCATCGATTTCGAGGACATCAAGGTCGTTGCCGGCGGTGACTTCCAGGCAGGAGGAACAGGCGCCACAAGGCTGGTCGGAGAGTGCCTCTTCGCAGTTTAATGCTTTAGCGAGGATGCGGGCTGCCGAGGTTTTGCCGACACCACGGGCGCCGGTAAAGAGGAAAGCATGGTGAATCCGACCGGAACGAATGGCGTTCGACAGGGTTTGACTGACATGTTCCTGGCCAATCAAGTCGGTAAAGTTTTGTGGGCGCCACTTTCGGGCGAGTACAAGATAGGCCATTGTCTCACAGTTCGGATGGTGGGAAACAACGTAACCGGCGATTTGCCGGCACAAGTGACAGCCAGGCACTCCCGCGGCACACAGCTGAGACCGCTGCCGCTGCTCCCTTCCGGGTCTGACGGAGTTCACGACCGTCTGTTGCGCGGGACCCGGCTGTCACTTCTGACGGCAAATATGCCATATCCTGAAAAAGAAATGGGCTATGGCCTGAAAAATAAATGGCGGAGAGGGAGGGATTCGAACCCTCGGTACCTTGCAGTACACCCGCTTTCCAGGCGAGCACCTTCGGCCGCTCGGTCACCTCTCCGCAGAAGAGGAAAAATACACTAAAGAATGCTTTTCTGTAAAGGGTTTTCTCTCGAAGGCTGATCACTGTCGATAGGGTGTCAGGCGAATCGTGCCGACATCGATAACTTGTCCAGAGGTGGCGTTACGACAGCTGGAGTTCTTTTCACCCAACGTGCCATAAGGTTCACCGGCAATTGGTTGGCCGCGGGTGCGAGTTCGGGCAGCAAGGCACCACTGGCCAGGGCGTTCGACATAGAGATGGAAGCGGCCGTCTTCGCCGACCGATGGTGAGGTCGCCTCCGGCATGCGTTGAAAATCGGTGTCAGGATAAGCGATCACAAAGGCACCTGGAAGTGGTTGGCTGTCTTGGTCGACCAGCTGTCCGGTAAAGCCGGTATCGCCACTGGTCAGTGTGCCCTCGCGCATTAGCATCGGTTGCGCGACGCCCTGCAGGACGAAGTTGACCATTGTGATCTCTCCTGGCTGCACTCTGACCGGGTTCTTTGTTGGCAATGCCCAGGCATCACCCGCTTTCGGTGGCCCGGCATCGGCGCCAGACAGACGCATACGCGCGACGAGGTAGTAGTCACCTTCGACAAGGTCAAGGAAATAGCTGCTCTTTTTGTTGACCTGAGATTCAAAATCGGCTGGGCCACGCAAGTTACTGCGTGGGTTGCGGTAGGCGTAAACGTAGGCACCGGTAGCTGGGACACCACGGCTATCGGTGACCTGACCGGTGATGCCTGTACCCGTCAGATCCAGGTTGTTATGGTCTTCAATGACAAGTGGTTTTGAACAGGCGGAGACCAGCCCGAGGATCAACAGTAAGACAAAATAATTAAATAGCGGTGTCTTCATTGTCTAGGAGCCTGTCCGAGAATAGGGGCCATAGCGAAAATTCAGAAGTTTGAGAACAGATTTTAGCTCATTTGATAGCTCATAGCAGTGGCTATGGGCTGAAAAGGAGCTGAAATATGGGCCAGACAGCTGGATTTGCAGCTGGCCAATCATTGTCAGACAGGCTCCTAGTTAATCTGCACAATCGTCCCTTTCTGCACTTGCAGAAGGAAAAGGATTTTGTCGGCTTCGCCGATAAAATCGAATCGGGTCGCCCCGGTCACTCCGGGATAATTCTGTATTTGCGCCAGAGCCCGCCGCAAGTCTTCACGGCTACGCACACTCGAGTCGTTAAGCAGAGTCAGCAGAATGCCAGCGATATCGTAGCCCTGGGCTTCGAGGATGGTCGGCTCTTCATTGTATTGGCTGAAATACTGTTCGACAAAGTCTTGTACGAAGGGGTAGTCGCTGTGGCGGAAGAAGCCGTCGGTGAAAACAGCGCCCTCCACAAACTGGCGGGTCAAGCGTGGCAGTTCGGCATCGTTCCAGCCATTGGGACCGAGCAACTGGACTCCCTCCAGGCCATAAAAGGCCAATTGCGGAGCGAGCAAGCTGATACGATCAGCATAATCAGGGATAAAGAGTGCCTCGAAAGGCGGTGGCTCTTCCTCCTCTGCGATGGCATTGGGATCATCGGGATCCTTTTTGTTTTCTTCCTCATCAGGCGCATTCGGGTCGAGCCCTTGCAGTAAGCGAACCTGGGAACGGAAGTCGGTCTGATCCGTAAGATAGCTCTGCTCAGAGATGATCTCTCCGCCACGGCGCATGACTTCTTCTCGGAAAACTGCGGCAAAATTCTCGCCCTGTCGGGTCTGTGGACTCATGATGCCAAACTGGGAGAAACCGCGTTCTTCCATGGCGTAGTCGATGAGCGCCCGAACTTGCAGTTGCGGTGTCAGCGAGTTGCGGAAAACATAGAGGCTTGAGGCCGCCAGCCCCTGTTTTTGTGACATCGTCAAGAGTGGCGTACGCTCCTGATTGGCTCGTCTAGTCGCACCCAGAGCGGCGTTACCAACCAGCGGCCCAGCGATTCCCATGACACGGTCACTGATTGCCAGCTCAGCAACCTGCTGTGCGGCGACCGTTTCGTCCCCGGCTGTATCGCGGTAAATAAAGCGCACCGGGATGTGGGGGCGAAAGGTTTTTCGCGCCAGTTCCATGCCGCGCTGGACTCTTTGGCCAAAAGCGGCATAGCGGCCACTTAAAGGGAGCAAGATACCGATGGCGCGTTGCAGTTGAGTCGGGTCGGTCAGTTGTGATTGTAGAGCCAGGGCTTCTTCACGGTAGGCAAAACCAGCTGGCGCTGCCATGGCCGCTGACGCCCATTCCTGGGCCAGTTCCTTCTGGCCTGCAGCCAGAGACCGCCAGCCAAGTTGCAGCATCGCCAGGTAGGCAACCGGCTTATCATGATACATGAAAGCCACCTCGGTAAGGTCTGCCCAGCTAAACCGGTCGCTCTGCAGGGTATAGATACGGGTCAGAACATCGCGTGGAGATTCTTCACCTTCAATCATCAGGGCCTGCTGATAGAAATAGAGTGCTTTTTGTGGTTCATCAAGGATGACCAACCCTTCAGCCAAGGTCAGGTAGCGTTCCTGACGTTCCGGTAACGTCCAGTTATGTGTGTCTGATTGCAGCAGTTGCTCGACAGCACGAACTGCGTCATCCATCTGTAGTAATATTTCACTTTGCAACAAAATGCTGGCTGGACTGTGAGCCACTTCAGTCATCTTGCCCAGATAGTCGATGGCGGTCGTTGGGTCTTCAAGATCGTGATGGATACGGGCCAGGTAATAGTAGGCCTGGTTGATCAGGTCGGAATCTGGCTGGCTGATGACGAAACCGCGCAGCAGGCCGGTTGCCTCGTTGAGCTTGCCAGCGTGATAATGATCGAGTGCTCGCTGAATGGCAACGTCAGCCTGTAAAGCCTGAGCTTCCGTCGGCTGTGACAGAACAGAGGACGTATTGAGACTCAAGACTATAGACACATCGAGACTCAACGTCATGCATAGCAAGAGACTGGCGATCTTAAAGCGCATTAGTCAAACAGCTCCTTGACCTTGTCGAAAAAACCTTTGCCCATCGGATGGATCTCTTCACCCGCTTCTTTAGCAAATTCATTGAGCAGCTCTTTTTGGCGAGCCGTTAAGCTGGTTGGGGTTTCCACTCGCACAACGACTAACTCATCACCGCGACCATAACCTTGCAGAACCGGAATCCCTTTGCCAGCCAGCTTGAAAACCTTGCCACTTTGGGTGCCAGCGGGAACTTTAAGCTTAACCTTACCTTCCAGGGTTGGGACTTCAAGCTCACAACCAATCGCCGCCTGGGGGAAGGAGATGGGGACCTCGCAGATGAGATCGTTGCCCTCGCGCTGGAAAATCGGG
>DAOWJU010000035.1 GCA_030640215.1 Desulfuromonadales bacterium | reverse complement strand
CCCTGCCCTGCACCAGTGATCACAACCACCTGAGTTCTGATGTCACTCCCCTCGCTGTTCATCAGCAGGCCTCCACAACCATGGCAATGCCCTGCCCTCCGCCAATACAGGCTGAGGCAATGCCTAATTGTTTATTGTCGCGTTGCAGCGTCTTCAAGCAGGTCAAGGCCAAACGCACACCAGTGGCTCCCAGTGGATGGCCAATGGCGATAGCACCACCATTGATATTGAGTTTATCCTGATCAAGTTCCAGTTCTCTGGCAACCGCCAGGCACTGAGCTGAGAAGGCTTCGTTAATTTCAAAGCGGTCTATATCGTTCAGAGTCAGTCCCATCTGCGCAAGCAGCAGGCGAATCGCCGGAACCGGACCGATGCCCATGATATCGGGCTTCACACCAGAGGAGGCAAAGCCACGAATCTTGCCCAGCGGCTTTAAGCCATTGCCGCGGACATAGTCGCCCGAGGCAATCAACATCGCTGCGGCGCCATCAACAATACCTGAAGCACTACCGGCAGTGGTCGGACCCACTTTACTGAAGACAGCTGGCAGCTTGGCTAGTTGCTCCATAGTTGCCTGGCGGGGATGTTCATCGGCGCTGATCGCCTCACGGCTATTCAGTCGATATTTGCGAGGCTTGTAATCAGCCATTTCCAGCACCCCTTTGGCCTCTACCTGCACGATTTCCTGTTGGAAAAAGTCAGCAGCCTGGGCAGTGGCATAACGTTGTTGACTGCGCATGGCGAAGGCATCAACGTCTTCTCGCGTCAGCTTATATTCTTTGGCCAGGTTATCAGCAGTACAGCCCATTGGTACTGCGGCGGTATCATTCAAAGCCTCCCAGAGCACATCGACAAACTCGGGTCGTCCCAATTGGAAGCCCTGTCGAGCAGCATAAGATGCGAGCGGGAAACGGCTCATCGTGTCGGTTCCGCAACCGAGAACCAGGTTGGCCTTCCCGAGGGCAATCTGCTCTGCGGCCTGACCCAGCAACTCGACGCCAGAACCACAGATCCGTTGGGTCATAAGTGCCGTGCTTTCAAGCGGTGCGCCACTGTAAAGAGCAATGTGACGGGGCAAAAAGAAGCCATCGGCACTTGCCTGACCAATATTGGCAACGATGGTTTGATCGATGTCAGAAGCCGACACACCTGAAGCTTCAATTGCAGCGCGGCTGGCAAGGATACCCAGATCGGTCGGTGAAACCGTCGAAAGGCTGCCGGTGTATTTACCAAAGGGAGTGCGCTTGCCTTCGATCAGGTAGATATCCTCAAAAAGAGCGCCGCTACCAGCCTGTTTATCCTGAAATCCCTGTACGCTTGCTTTCATGACAGCTCCTTTACTTGCAAAGTTACATTCTGTTTCAAATTTATGAACCTGTATAATTTGGTTTCTGCCCAGTGATAATACTTGAGAGCCCGGTCTGGGCGTCTTGAGTCGCAAAGATAGTTTTCAAACCATCAAGCTCCAGTTGCAGACCTTGCTGAAGATCCAGGCCAGCGCCCTGATCAATCAGACTCATGGCACTTTTCAAGGCCACAGGCGCCTTACGAGTAATGCCTTTGGCCTGTTTTTCAAAACCTTCACGGGCCAGGAGTGGGTGGTTAAAATCACCATCAAATGCAGCGAACTCAAGTTCTTCCGATGTCTCCTCAACGCGGCCCGCTTGCGCTTTGTCAAGGGAGAACTCCGCCAGTTCCCGCCAGTCAAAAACCGGATCGATAATGGCGTCAATCAAGCCGAAGGCATAAGCTTTTTTTGCATTGATAAATTGACCACTGGCGATCAATTGCTTGGCGCGGGCAACGCCGATCAAGCGACTACCACGTTGGGTACCACCGAGACCGGGGTAGATGCCAATGCCGGTTTCCGGGAAAGCCAACACCGACTTACGTGTACCAATGCGATAATCGCATGCTAAGGAGAGTTCCAGTCCACCACCGAGCGCCAACCCATCGAGATAAGCGTAGGTGGTCTTATCAGATGCGCTGATTTTATTCAGCACCTGCTGGCCGAATTCGGTAAAAATCTGGATTCGCGGCAGGTCGTCAGCGGCAATAGCATCGAGGAAAAACTTAATGTCAGCGCCAGCTATAAAAGCCTTGCCCTTACCGTGAATGAAGATTTTACTGATATCGGGGCGAGCGTTGAGTTCATCAACACAGCAATCGAGCTGGTTCATCACCTGCTCGCCGAGTGGGTTCATCCGATCAGGAAGATCGAAAATAATAAAGCCACTCTCACCGACAACCTCGGTGGTGACCCAATTGAGTGCTAAATTTTGAGTTTTGGTGGAATCAGCCAAACAAGCTGGTAACGGCAGGTTCCATACAGAGAAAACACTTTCGACCATCTCTTTGACTTTAGCAGCTCCCATCTTTTCGAGCAGCTCGAAGGGGCCCATTGGCCAGCGCAAACCGGAGCGTGCACCCAGATCGGCGGAGGTCGCATCGACCACACCCTCATCGACCATTTGAGCAGCAACTCCAAGGGTTGCACCAACCAGACGACGGGTGACAACATCAGCCTGATCGGAACCATTGTTCAGGTGTTGAGTATCTTCAACATTCCAATCCTGCTTGGCCTCGACTTGCTGACAAAGGACCTTCGCCGGAGCGTAAAAGGTGTGCAGCTCGCTTGCCAGTCCATCGGCGGCGTGCATGGCAATCGGTACGCCAGTCGCATTCATTAGAGCGAAAGGGCCCATGCCGACTCCAAAAACTTCGCAGGCGATCTGATCGATAAAAGCGATACTACCGAACCCCTCTTCATATAGACGGGCGGCTTCGTTCAACCAGGGGACGAAGAAACGGTTGACTGCAAACCCCGGGGCATCTTTCACCAAAATCGGAGTCTTGTCGTAAAAAGCGTAGAAACTTTCCAGGGCGGCGACTATTTCAGGCGCCGACTTTTCACTGGGGATCAGTTCGACCAGTTTATTTTTTGCCGCATGGTAAAAGTAATGGACACCAACCACCCGCTCAGGTGTCTGCAGGTCTGCGGCGATTTCACTGATCAGAAAGGATGAAGTATTACTGGCAAGGATACAGTCAGCACTGACGACTTTCTCCAGCTCGGCAAAGAGTCCCTTTTTAACTTCAAGATTTTCGAAAATGGCCTCAACCACCAGATCGGCTTTAACCAGTTCTGCCTGCTCTGTAGTGCATTGCAGACGACCAAGAATCTGATCAAAAGCCTGCTGATCAATCAGCCGACGCTCTAAGGCCTCGCTCATGGATTCGCGGATATAGCCAACCCCTCGATCTAGAAACTCCTGTTTCTGGTCAACGAGAATGACCGGCAGTCCCTTCATAATAAAGTGCTGGGCAATAGCAGAGCCCATTGTCCCGGCACCAACGACGCCTACAGTAGTAATCGATTTCATTCGCTTATCCTCTTTAAAGTAAGGAGGTGGTCGTAATATCCGTAAATCCCAAAGGCTATCCGGCCAACACACCAGATTGATAGATTCTCGGGCTCGATATCTTTCGGCCAGCATATGCCATCACAAGCCAGCGCATCATGTTTCGCATTGCGGAATCATGTTTCGCATGTTCCGAATATTACCTAACAACCCAGTGCTTGTAAATATTTTTCTTCCGAAGAAAACATCCATCCAGCAATCAATCACGCAAAAGCATGTTTTTACAAGGTTTTTAATTGTACACTAAATGGTTTTACATCTATTATAAGTTCTTTCTAGACAGTATTTCGGGTCATCCAAGCATGTCGCTGTTTCGCCATGCAAAACTAGATTTCGATAACATCGTTTTATTCCTTGACACTGCCAGCCCTTTTCGATAGACATTAAAATCAATAGCAGCCGGGAGAAAAAGTCTATGAATGACAGCACGGCATTGGACAACAAGAGCAGTAAAGCAGAGTTGATCGCGACGAATGGACTCGACCCTCTGGAAGAGAACAGCAAGGACCGCCAGTTTGTGACGGCCCTGGCCCGTGGTCTGGAAGTCCTGCGTTGTTTCAAGCCCAGAGATCGGCACCTGGGTAACCAGGACATTGCTGAGCGCACCGGGCTGCCAAAGCCGACCGTTTCCCGTCTGACTTACACCCTGACCCGCATGGGCTACCTCTATCATGATGAAAAACTGGGCAAATACCAACTCGGCACCGGGGTTCTCTCCCTCGGTTTCTCATTACTCACCAACATGGATGTATTGAAGATCGCCCGCCCCCTGATGCAGGAACTGGCAGACTATTCACATACCGTGGTTTCGGTCGGCACCCGCGATCGTCTCGGCATGATCTATCTCGATGGACGACACAGCACTGACGCCACCGTTTCCTTACGTCGCGAGCCGGGAACCCGAGTTCCCATAGCGACAACCGCCATGGGGCGGGCCCTGCTTTGCGGCCTACCGGAAAATGAGCGGGAGCAGTTGATGGACAACATTCATCAACGAGACCCTGACAATTGGCCAGAACATAAGACTGGCATTGAACAGGCTTTGCGTGACTATCAAGAACGCGGTTTTTGTTTGTCTATCGGTGAATGGCGTAGCGACGTCAACGCCATTGGCGTCCCAATGCTGCCGATCGCCGGCACCCGGCTATTGACCTTTAATTGTGCAGCACCATCGTTTGTGCTGCGCCAGCACATGCTCGAAGACGATATTGGGCCTCGTCTGGTTAACCTGGTCAGAACAATTGAGTCAGAGGCCGCCCGCTGTTGAACAACATCCGGCCTTTTATTGTTTCATCCGTAGGGGCGCTTCATACCGCGCCCAGCAATTCACAAGGTAAACAAATGGCACAATCGATCTACGTTGGACTTGACATGGGAGCATCTCGCACCAAGGTGGCGGTTATCGACCGGCACGGAGTGTTACTCGGTCATTCGGCAAAAAAATCTGGGATCAATTTTGCCGCAACAGCAGCGATCTGCCTGGATGCTTCTCTGGAGTTGGCCGGTGCCGAGCGGAGCGATATCGTCAATGCGGTCGCCACTGGTTATGGCCGTAACAACGTCGCCTTTGTCACTGAAACCAGCAAAACCGAAATCGGCTGCCACGCTAAAGGCTGTTACCACCACTTTTCTGAAGCGATCACAATTATCGACATCGGTGGCCAGGACAATAAGGTCATCAAGCTCAACACCAAAGGACAACGCGACAGCTTTAAGATGAATCGTAAATGTGCCGCCGGAACCGGAGCTTTTCTTGAGGAGATGTCGAGCCGGCTTGATATCCCCCTGGACGAAATGAACAACCTGGCCAGCCAGGCGACAGAAATGATCAAACTCGGTAGCTACTGCACAGTCTTCTCGGCCACCGAGGTTTTAGAGAATATTCGTCATGGCAAGCCGGTCACAGACATTATCAAGGGAATCTTCTACTCGATGATCCAACGGGTTCTGGAGATGGATTCCCTGACCGAAAAAGTGGTTTTGAGTGGCGGCGTAGTCGCCCACAATCCTTATCTGGTTGAAATGGCCGCGGAACTGATCGGCCGACCGATACTGATTCCGGAATTCCCTCAATTGACCGGCGCTCATGGCGCAGCCCTATACGCTCTGGATGCAACAACCAATTAGGGCAGCGAAAAAGAGGAAGACGAAAAGACGAAAGACAGAGAATTGGGAGAGATCATGGCAGAAGAGAAACGACCGCAAAGAAAAAAGATCGAAGCAACCGGACAGATGCTGAAAATCATGTCTGACTACTTCTACGATCTGAATGACGCGGCAAAATCGACAGACCGCAAGGTCGCCTGGTGTACCAGTGTTGGACCTGCGGAGCTACTCAGAGCGATGGGCTTTGCCGTACACTTTCCAGAGAACCACGCGGCTATGCTCGGCGCAACTCGGATGGCCACTGATCTGATCCCCGAAGCCAACATCATCGGCTATTCTCCTGACATTTGTTCATACCTGACTGCCGACATAGGCGCTTACCTTAAAGGGGTTTCCCCCCTTGCCAAAGCCTACCCGGGAATTGACGCCCCACCCCGCCCTGACGTGCTGGTCTACAACACCAACCAGTGTCGCGATGTTCAGGACTGGTTTTCCTGGTACGCAAAAGAGCTGGACGTTCCCTGCATCGGCATTACTTCGCCAAAAAACTTTACCGATGTCAGCGACATTCTGATCGATGATGTCACTCAGCAAATTGAAGCGCTGATCCCGACCCTGGAAGAGGTTTCCGGACAAAAACTGGAGATGCAGCGTCTGCGTGAAACCGTCGCTCTCTCCCGCGAATGCACTGAACTCTGGCGACAGGTTCTCGAGACCGCCTCAGTTTCCCCGGCTCCTCTCACCTTTTTCGACGGCACCATCCACATGGGTCCGGCAGTGGTCTTGCGCGGCACCCAGCAGGCGGTTGACTATTACCAGCAACTGCTTGGCGAACTCAAGCAACGGACGGTTGACAAGGTAGGCGCGGTTGATAGCGAGAAACATCGTATCTACTGGGAAGGGATGCCGGTCTGGGGACGTCTGCGTCAGCATTCCGAGCTGTTCGCCGAACTGCAAGCCAGCGTGCTGGTTTCCACCTACTGCAGCAGCTGGATTTTCCCAGACTTTGACGCCAACGACCCTATTCGCAGCATGGCCAAGGCTTATCTTGGGCTCTTTATCGTTCGCTCTGACGCATACAAGGAAGGGTACATCAAAGAAATGCTGGAGAAATTCCATATCGACGGCATCATCTATCATGATGCCAAGACCTGCCCCTGCAATTCCAACAGTCGCTACGGCATGCCCCAGCGACTGGAGCAGGAAACCGGCATTCCGAGTCTGGTGATTTCCGGTGACCTTAATGATCTGCGCTGTGTTTCTGATGAACAGACCCGAACCAACGTCGAAGCCTTTATTGAGCAACTTGAGGAGAGAAAATAAGATGCTGGATGCCTTATTCAAACCAAAATCGGTAGCACTGATTGGTGCCTCGACCAAAGAGCTCTCCATCGGCAATGTCATCATCAGGAATCTCCAGACCTATGGTTACAAAGGCGAGATCTACCCCGTCAATGCCAAGGCCACCGAGGTATGTGGACTCAAGTCCTATCCAACCATTGCGGATATCCCCGGTGAAGTCGACCTGGCACATATCATTATCCCCAGCCAGTTTGTCCCCCAGGCAATCGAGGAATGTGGTCAAAAAGGCGTTAAGGCAGTCATTATCAACTCTGCAGGTTTCAGTGAAATGGGCGAAGAGGGAGTCAGACTGCAGGAAGAGTTTCTAGCCAACGCCCGCAAATACGGCATCCGATTGTTTGGTCCCAATTGTCAGGGGATTATCAATTCCGATCCGGGACTTAACGCCTACTGCAATTTCACCTTCACCTTCCCCAAGCCGGGCAGCATCTCGGTCGTCGCTTTAAGTGGTGGCGTCGGTGCTTTGATCATGCAGGTGCTGGACGATCTGGATATTGGCCAGCGGCTCTATGCCTCCAACGGCAACGCCTGCGATGTGTCGATCCCTGAAATCATCCAATATTACGGCGAGGACGAAGGAACCAAAGCGATCATTCTTTATACTGAAGGATTTGACAAACCACGTGAATTCCTTGAAGTAACCCGCGAGGTGACAGCAAAGAAACCGGTGTTAGCCATGAAAGCCGGACGGACGGAAGAAGGCGCTAAAGCGGCCTCCTCCCATACCGGTTCACTGGCCGGAGTCGATATCGCCACCGAACTGATTTTTGAAAAGATCGGCGTCCTGCCCTTCAATGACGAAGGCGAAATGGTTCGCGCTGCGATGGCTTTCTCCAGCCAGCCGACCCCCACCGGTAACCGGGTTGGCATTATCACCAACACAGGAGGACCGGCGGTTATCGCCACTGATGTGCTGGTCGATTTCGACCTCGAAGTACCAAAGCTCTCTGATACATCAATCGCCAAATTGCAGGAGACCCAGTTCCCTCAAGCGGCGCTGGAAAACCCCATCGACGTGGTCGCCACCGCTGGTGGCCCACAGTTCCGTGCGGCCCTCGATGTATTACTGGACGATGCACAGATTGACTGCATCTATATCAACTTTGTCACTGCACCCTTCACCGATACTGACGCTGTCGCCCGCGAGATTGTCGACGTCAGCCGTCAGCGTCGTAAGCCGCTGGTCTGTAACTTTATGACCAACCTGAAATTGGAGCGGTACCAGAAGACCATGGCAATCCTCAAAGCAGGTGAAGTCCCTTACTACGCCAACCCCGGCGACGCCGCTCGCGCCCTTGGCGCCCTGGTTCAATACGGCCGGATTCAGCAAAGGGATATCGGTCAGCCACATATTTTTAACAATGTCGACGTCGACCAAGCCAAAACAATCATCGAGCAGGCCCAGCAGGCAGGCCGAGAAGTCCTTTCCGCTTTCGAGGTCTACAAAATATTCGAAGCCTACGGCATTCCGGTCGCACCCTGGAATGTTGCAACAGAAGCCGAGCAAGTGGTCTTCGCAGCCGAAGAAATTGGCTACCCGGTTGTTGTCAAGGTCGACTGCGCCGAGATCGACCATAAAAGCGACATGGGCGGGGTCGCAATCAACCTTAAGAACGCCACAGAAGTGCGCGATACTGTGATTGAAATGCAAGCCCGCCTTGGGAGCTTTGGCAAACTCGGTTTTCTGGTACAGAAATTCTTGCCCGGAGGGCGCGAACTGATTATCGGAGCCAGCGCAGAACGAGAATTAGGCCATCTGGTCATGTTCGGCCTCGGTGGTATCTATGTCGAAGTCCTCAAGGACGTGATTTTTAAGGTCGCCCCTGTGACCAAAATTGAGGCAGATGAGATGCTCGCAGGAATCAAGACCTCTGCGTTGCTCGATGGTGTCCGTGGTGAAGCGGGAATTGACAAACAGGCTGTGACCGAATTGATTCAGCGGGTCTCACAGCTGCTCGGCGATCTGCCGATGATCCAGGAAATGGACTTGAACCCGATCATGGCCTTTGCCGACAAGGCTTTCGCAGTTGATGGTCGGATTCGTATTGAGAGCAAAAGCTAAGCAATGGGACGCTGATCAAATCGGATGAACGCTGATCAAACTAATGCAAAACCTTTTGTTTAACCGCGGCTAATTTGTCTTTGCTTAACGTCAAACAATAGCTTCTAAGCCTCTAAGGAGTGAAAAAGATGCTTTTAGGGATAAATAAAACTGGACCCAACTGGCAAGATGCTTGTAAATCTCGCATCACAACGTCAGACGAAGCCATCAAGACAATCAAGTCTGGAGATCGGGTCTTTTTGACTGGCAACGCTTCAGTACCGCTGCCGTTGCTTGATGCACTGGTGAAACGAGCTCCAGAACTGCAGGATGTTGAAATCTGTCATCCTTTGACCATCTGCCCGGATGATTATGTCGCTCCTGAGATGGAAGGACATCTGCGCGTCAACTCCATGTTTATCAGCGCCAACGTTCGCAAGGCGGTCAACCAGGGCCGCGCTGATTTCACTCCGGTGATGCTCTCTGAGTTCCCCCTGCTCTTCAAAGATGGACACCTGCCCCTGGATGTTGCATTGATCCATGTTTCCCCACCAGACGAAAACGGTTACTGCTCCATGGGTGCTGAATCTGGCTTGACTATTTCAGCCGCAGAAGTCGCCAAGATCGTTATTGCGCAAATAAACAAACAGATGCCGCGCACTCTGGGTGATACGGCCATGCATATCGATAAAATGCATTACATCGTGCCTAGCGATACTCCTCTCTTTGAAATGCCGATGGGGGATAATGCGGATCAGGAGGTAGTCGAAAGCATTGCCTCCCACATTGCCAAGTTGATCCCCGACGGCGCAACTATGCAGTTAGGAATCGGGGCGCTTCCCAATGCCGTTCTGAAATTTCTCTTTGAGAAAAAAGACCTCGGCATTCATTCCGAACTGATCTCTGATGGAGTAATTGATCTGGTCGAAGCAGGCGTCGTCAACGGTTCGCGTAAAAGCCTGCATCCCGGCAAGATCACCTGCGGTTTTCTACTCGGCACCAAACGTCTGTATGAATGGGTAGACAACAATCCACTAGTGGAACTGCACCGCACAGAATATGTTAACGATCCCTTTGTGGTAGCGCAGAACGACCGCATGGTGGCGATCAACTCGGCCATTGAGGTCGATTTTACCGGTCAGGTTTGCGCCGACAGTATTGGCACGAGAATGCATTCTGCAGTTGGTGGCCAGCTGGACTTCATCTATGGCGCTTCCCGTGCCAAAAGCGGTGTACCGATTATTGCTCTGCCAAGCATCTCAACACAACGCAACGGCACCGTTCTCAGTCGCATCGTACCGATGTTAAAACAAGGCGCCGGGGTAGTCACCAGCCGTAACCATGTTCACTATGTGGTCACCGAATATGGTGTCGCTGACCTCTATGGCAAGACAGTCAGACAGCGCACCAAATCTTTGATTAAGATTGCCCATCCAGACTTCCGCGAAGAGATTACCGAACAAGCAAGGGAATTGAATTACCTGTAAATCTAAAGATAAGTAGGATGTGGTGAGGTACGAACCGCATCGGTT
>DAOWJU010000068.1 GCA_030640215.1 Desulfuromonadales bacterium | reverse complement strand
TCCCAGAGTCAGCATGTTGCAACCGGTCTGGTGAAGATCCTTCATCACAGCAAGAATTTCTTCAATGGTTTCGCCCATGCCGAGCATCAAACCCGATTTGGTAGGAATGTCAGGAGCTATCCTTTTGGCGGCCAGCAGAAGGTTCAGGGAACCTTGGTAGTCTGCCCCTGATCTGGCTATTTGATAGAGTCGGGGGACCGTTTCCAGGTTATGCCCCAAGACTTCTGGGGATGAAGCGAGGATGATGCCCAGTGCTTCATGGTTGCCTTGCAGGTCGGGAATCAACAGCTCAACACGGCACCCCGGGGCGTGCTGGTGGATAGCGCGAGTAACCGCGGCAAAATGATGAGCGCCACCATCGGCAAGATCGTCGCGCGTAACCGAAGTGATTACGGCATGACGTAACCCCAGTTCCGCAATGCCTTTGCCGATCTTGTCTGCTTCCTGTGGATCAACGGCCAGCGGCGTTTCATGGGCGACGTTGCAGAAGCGGCAATCACGGGTGCAGTGATTGCCAAGAATCATGAAGGTGGCCGTGCCCTGCTCCCAGCATTCGCCCTGATTGGGACAGGCCGCGCTGCGGCAGACAGAGTGCAGGCCCTGTTCACGATGCAGGCGATCAATTCGCGCATAGTTCGGCCCGGCTGGGAATCGGACCTTGAGCCAGTCAGGTTTGCGTGGTGGACGGGTTGGTTTACACTGCTTCAAAGTTGCTCTTGTCGGCACCACAAAGGGGGCAGCACCAGTCATCAGGAATATCTTCAAATGATGTGCCGGGGTCAATGCCGTTGCCAGGGTCACCTTCCGCAGGGTCATAGATGTAGTCACAGATTACACAACGGTACTTGGTCATAATTTACTCCTTGAATATAAAGGTTTCGTATGTCTGACAAATATCCTGACACTTCTCGTAAACATTCTGACTATTCTAGATTAAGAATCTATTCTGGCAAGCTGGAAATTAAAAAAAATCGTAACTATTCAGTTTATGAACAAAACCTCTGGACACGGATAAGAATCTGATTTACACGGATTGAACAAAATCTAACGCCTTGATCCCTTTCCTCTAAATCCGTGTCCAGTTTGTCTCTAAAAAAGGGCAACTATTCAGCTTACGATTAAAGCTCGAAGGTCAGAGTTTACTTAATTGCTTTACTCGATCATGCCAATCAATGCTTGAACGGTTTTCTCAATGCCTTCGGCTGCTTCGGAAATCCGGCCAGCGAGCATGTAGGCCGGGCTTGTGACGATTCTGTTCTCACGGTCGATGACAAACTCCTCAACAGGGCACGAGATGTGCTCAGAGCCCATTTTGTTCAGAGCCTCTGCGGTCTCCTGGTCGGTGCCGATGGTCAGTTGGTGTGAGATCTTATCGCCGCCAAGCACCTTGGATAATACCGCTGGGGCGATACAGACTGCAGCAATCGGTTTTTTTGCAGCATACATCTCTTTGATCAGGCGGGCCACATCGCTATTCACTGAGCAGTCAGGACCGGCAACGGCAAAGTCACAAAGGTTTTTTGCCGCACCAAAACCGCCAGGCAGGATGAGAGCATCAATGTCCGTTACTTGAACGGTGGACAGATCTTTAATGTTGCCGCGGGCAATGCGCGCGGATTCGACCAGCACGTTGCGGGATTCACCTTCGGCAGGCTCACCAACCAGGTGATTGATGACATGCAGCTGGGGAATGTCAGGAGCCATACAGACAGCCTCTGCGCCAGCACGGTCAATTGCCAGCAGAGTAATGACAGCCTCATGAATTTCGCTGCCGTCATAGACGCCGCAGCCGGAAAGGATAACGCCAATTCGTTTTGCCATGTGTCTCCTCCTGTAAGGTTCCGATGACAGAATGATCTACAGATGATTGAATCTTCAACAGTATGTGTCTCGAGTCCTCATCAAGATTAAAGAAAAAATCAGGCATGTCAAGGTTGTTGAAAATGCACACTGGTCGTCGCCTGACCGGTCATGATATCGTAACTCTTATGTTGTCGTCCTTTTTTCGTAAATCCGCGCAAAATATGATCGACCTGAGCAATATTCAGGCGATTCTTTTCGATCTTGATGGAACGCTGGTTGATGTTGACATGAATCGGTTCGTACCGGTTTATCTGCATCGCCTGACGGGGTACATGAGTGATCATGTGAGTCCTGCGCGTGCGACGCAGGCGTTACATCATGCTGTTGCGGCCATGTTTGCCAACACTGATGCCAGCAGAACCCTGGAAAGTATTTTGTTTGAGGTGATGGAGTCTGAAATCTCTGTCTCGCCAGAGCTGTATGCAGAATCTCTTGAGCAATTTTATCAAAACGATCTTGAAGCGTTACGCCCGTTGGTGACAGGCCATCCCTTGTCGTCTCAGTTGATTGAGTCCTCTCTGGCCAGGGGCTGGAAAGTTGTGCTGGCGACCAACCCGATTTTTCCCCGGGCGGTTGTTGATGCGCGATTGACCTGGGGAGAGCTGAACGGTGATGCCTTTCATCATGTGACGACCTATGAAACAGCGCATTTCTGTAAGCCAAGCCCGAAATTTTTTGAGGAGATTCTGGACCGTCTGCAGATCCCTGCAGAAGCCTGTCTGATGGTCGGCAACGATACCCTGCACGATCTCTCCGCCAGTCAAGTTGGTATGCAGACCTGCTTGTTAACTCCCTGGCGCATCAAGCGGGCCGGTACGCACTTCAAGGCGGACTGGCAAGGGTGTCATGAGGAGTTGCTTGCACTGATAGCAGGAAATGTGTCAGATCCTCTGTAGAAGGGACCGGTCCAGATTGACATAAGCGCTTGTTTTCGCTAGTCTGCTGAGTGGTAATGATGGGGGACCCGGTACATGGGTTTGATGGAATAAGGAACCGGGGTTTGAAGAAATAAGGAAACGGGTGCGATTCACCCGAGAATATATATATTTACTCCATATACGGAGGTCTCATGGCCAGACTGGTAGATAACCCTAAGTTGGCGTTTCGTTTAGCCCGTGCAATTGTTTCAGATATCGCCCTCTACAACCCGGATAAGGTGAAAGAGGGGATCAAAAACGATTCGGTTTTTGAGGTCCTCACCGAAGAACTGGAAGAAGGGCGCGAACATTTCTACGGTCGGGTTTCTCCTGAGCTCCCTGATCGTGCGCACCTTTATGACCGGGCCATCGTCGATGTTATGATCAAGCAGGCGGGTAAAATCGAGAGTTCAATCTGGTAAGTTGCATGCCTGAATCATGTTGTCTACAGGTCAGCTCCGATTATGTTGCGGTACGTCTGGATCGTTTCCTGGATGATAATCTGGCAGAGTTGACTCGTTCACAAGTTAAGCGCCTGATTGATGAGGGTGCGGTCACTCTCGATGGTGCCACGAGCAAAGCTGGCCTGAAATTACGTGGTGGGGAAACCATTTGTGTGATCCTGCCGGAACCGGTTGCGGCTTCGGCTCAGGCAGAAGATATTCCACTGACGGTTATTTATGAAGATTCTGCCCTGATCGTTGTTAATAAACCTGCTCATTTTGTCGTGCACCCGGCGCCGGGCCATCAGAGTGGGACACTGGTAAACGCTTTACTGCATCATTGTCAAGATCTCTCCGGCGTGGGCGGCGAGTTGCGCCCCGGTATCGTCCACCGGCTCGACAAGGATACTTCCGGAGTGATGGTCGCAACCAAGGATGACTGTACGCACCAGCATCTGGCCAAACAGTTTAAAGCACATACAATACAGCGCCGTTACCGGGCTCTTGTCCACGGTTTAATGCCGGGTGCCAAAGGCAGCATAGACCAGCCGATTGGCAGGCACCCTGTGCATCGTAAGAAAATGTCGACCAAGGCGCGGGTTAATCGTCATGCGGTCACGCACTGGCAGGTTTTGCGACATTATACAGAGGATCGCCTGACTCTCGTTGATCTGCTGCTGGAAACCGGCAGGACTCACCAGATTCGGGTACACCTGGCCGAGATGAACTTTCCGGTTGCAGGTGACCCCCTCTATGGTGGTACAAGTCGGGCCAAAGCAATCAACGATGTGGTGTTGCGGCAGATGGTGAGCCGTCTGGACCGACAGTTTTTACACGCCTGGCAACTCGGTTTTGATCATCCCGATGGCGAAGCAATGCTCTTTCAAGCCGCGCTACCGTCGGAGTTGCAGAGCATACTTGATTACCTGGAAGAGAAGTATAACTACACAGCTACTGACCTCGCCGTACCATCGTATGCAGGTCCGGTTGAAATGACACTAAATGAAAACAGTTAAGCAAGGCAAAATCCATTATTTGCAACCGGACTGGGCTGGCCAGAGCAATCTGGTGACCGGCTTTACCAAACGTAATGGCGGTAACAGTCGACCTCCTTTTCATTCGCTTAATCTTGGACTTGGCTCTGGAGATCAGTTGTCGCAGGTGGAGGCCAACCGTGCCGCCGTTGCCAGGGCGTTTGATCTGGAACCACATCTGTTTTTAACCGTCAATCAGGTTCACGGCAGTGAAATTCTGGTAATTGATCAGCCCAATCCGGATGTCTCTCATTTCCAACGTGTTGCCAGCGATGCGATTATCACCAACCAGCGTAAGATCCTGATCGGTATCCTTGTCGCGGACTGTTTCCCGGTTATACTTTATGACCGGAAGAAACATGTTGCCGGTGTTGTTCATCTCGGCTGGCGTGGCACAGCGGCGGGTTTGCTCGGACGCACCGTTAAAGCGATGCGTGAGATTTTCGGTTGCCAACCGGTGGATCTCTGTGCTGCGATTGGTCCCGGTATTGCCGCACACAGTTACGAAGTCGATCGTCCTGTGCGAGATGCTTTTCGACAGGGGACTGGCCAATGGGGGCGTATTACCACGGAAGTAAGCCTCGGTCACTGGCAGCTGGATCTACAGAAAAGCGCTTTATTGCAGCTGGATGAAGCAGGCATTGAGCGGAATACGGTCGATGTCGTCAAAGAGTGTACCTGCTGCCACAAGGAGTCTTTTTTCTCCTACCGGCGCGATCAGGGCAGGACCGGTCGCCAGATGGGGTTCGCTCTCTTACGCTAACGTTACTTTCTGCTGATAAGGAGTTTGTTAATGGACAAGCCACATGTACTGATTATCGAGGATGATGCCAGTGTCTGTGAACTCCTTTTCGCCTGCCTGACCAAGGCAGGATATCGTGTTTCTGTCGCCCAGAGCGGCGAAGCGGCTCTGTTGCAAGTCGAAGAAGACCCACCGGAAGTTGTCGTGCTTGATCTCACCTTGCCCGGCATGAATGGCCTGGATGTTTGTCGCACCATGCGCCGGGATCCCTGGATGGCTAAAATTCCTGTCCTGATGTTGACAGGAAAAACGGAAGAAGATGATATCGTTGCTGGCCTTGAAGTTGGTGCCGACGATTATATGACGAAACCCTTCTCTCCGAAGCTCTTGACTGCTCGCGTCAAAGCATTGTTGCGTCGTGGCAACAACCACCAAAATTCGACCCCTGCTGCTGGAACAACCGCTGAACCAAAGTCCTCCCCGCAAATGCTTATGGTGAAAACCCTGGGAACCTGCGAGCTGCGCATTGCTGATCGTTATTTGTCATGGACAGAAGAGTTCAGCCCGGCGCAGCGTCAGCTCATGTCTATGCTGGTGGGAACCCTCGCTGGAAAAATCTCTCAGGAGGAAGTTCAGGTCGCGCTCTGGCCAGACAGCTCAACCGCGAGAGCCCGCTCGAGTTTTGATTCTCTCCTGTCGCGTGTACGTCGCACTCTAGACCAGGTCCTTGATCCCTTCGACAGCAAAAAGTATCTGGTGGTCAAGCGTGGCTATCTCTGCCTGGAGAATGTCCGGATTGACGCCCATGAGTTTCATCGTCTGATTCGCAAAGCAACCCAGCAACTTGCTGCCCGTGAATACTGGCCCGCTGAAATAACTTTCTCCTCTGCTTTCAGCCTCTGGCAGGGGACCTTTTTGCCGGGAGATTTCGGCAGTGATGCTGCGATCTTATTTCAGGATGAACTGGAACATCTTTTTATGGAAAGCAGCTTGCCTTTTGCCAGACTAATAGCTGAGAGCAAACGTTATCAGCAGGCATCAAGGATTTTGCGTGACGCTTTACGTTATGATCCTACCAACGATGCTATTGTCAGACTTCTCTATCAGCTATCTCTTGCACAGGACGGCTTGGGAAAAGCCAGTCAGGTTCTCAAACAATACCGTGAAGCTTTGGCTAAAGAACATTTCCGCGAGCAGGATATCCAGGAAGCCTTGCAGGATTTTCCGAAGGATAAACCAGCTCAGGGATGGTTGGTTGACGACTGAAAAGTCGGAAATCTTCTCAAAAAAATGTCATTTTCCCTTTATAAAACAGCCGTTGTGAGAGAATTGTGAGTAGTGGTGTGTATAATGCCCACAAAATTCCGCTTGAGCTTGCAGGCTTTACCATTTGAAACGAAGAGATAGTTTGTAATTGTATAGGAGCCCTCATCTGCTGGATGGGGGCTATTTTTTTGATTTTTATCAGAGTTTTATATCCTGTGAGATTTTTTTGAGTAGCTGTGTGCTATAAGTTCAATCAGGAATATTTTTCTACCTCCAATCAGGAATATTTTCCTACCTCTGATTCATGAGCAAGGCCCGGGTCATCAGATCCGGGCCTTGCTCTTTTTACCGCTTTCTTTTTTCGTACTGCTGGCTTTATTCAGAAGCCCGTCCACTTAGTAATGGCTTGTTTTAAGGTTTGACTGTAGGGTTCACCGCCGACAATAAAGCCGTTGTTGTGCTCGGCACCGGAGATCCAGAGCAGTTGTTTCTCTCCTGGTGCCCGGGCATAAAGTTCTTCTGCCATGCGCGGCGGACAGATGGTGTCCTCCTGGCCGTGGATGAGCAGAAGAGGGCTCTTCAGTGCGGCTATCTTCTTCAGGTTGTCGTACTTTGCACCGATCAGCCAGCCCAGCAGGAGATTAAGGAGTGGATAGTGGTTTCGACCCATGGCCGTGATTGAAGTGAACGCCGACTCCATGATCAGACCGGCAGGCGGGCTGCGCAGGGCGGCTTCGAGACCGACTGCCGCCCCCAGCGAGCGACCGAAGATGATAATCCGTTTTGTCGGCCAACCCCGCTTGTTCAGAAAGTGTACGGCGCCGGTGGCATCTTGATAGGTTCCCGTCTCACTGGTCTTCCCCTCACTGAGACCATATCCCCGATAATTAAAAATGAAAACCGCGACACCCAGATCGTGGAGAAGTTGCAAAGTCTCCAGACGATGGGAGATGTTGCCAGCGTTGCCCATGCAGAAGAGTATAACCGGAGCCTCCGGTTGGCCCGGCAGCAGCCAGCCGTTGAGTTGGGTGCCATCGTCCGCCTGAAAAGCAACCTCTTCGTAGGTCAGCCCTACAGCTTCCGGAGTGGCCTCGTGGCGAGTTTCCGGGAAATAGAGAAAATGATGTTCAAGCGCAGTGCGAGCAGGCATGGCAAAGATCAATGCGACAACCAGATAGAGGAGGAGCCGGTAACGCAGCTTTTTGAATATGGCTGCTTTGGACATAATAAACCTTGGTCGATCATTTTCGCCAGAAGCTTGGGAAGACCAGAACCAGTACTGTGAAGAGTTCCAAACGCCCCAACAACATGCAGAAGGCAAGGACCAGCTTGCCTAATGCCGGAACGTGGGCAAAGTTATCGACCGGGCCAACTGAACCAAGTCCCGGGCCGATGTTGCTCAAGGTGGCGATGACCGAGGCACCCGCCGATTGGAGGTCCATACCAACCCCGGCCATGATGAATGATGCGGCGACAAATACCCCCAGGTAGAGCGCAAAGAAGCCGAGAATCGACTGCATGACTTCCTTGTCCACCGGACGATCACCAAGTTTGACCAGCCGAACAGCGCGGGGGTGAATCAATCTGTAAACCTGCACCTGAGCATGTTTAAAGAGCAGCAGGATGCGAGCGACCTTCATGCCGCCGCCGGTGGAACCAGCGCAACCGCCGATAAACATGGAAAAAACCAACAGATACTGGCAGAGAACCGGCCATAGCTCGTAGTCGGCAGTAGCGAAGCCGGTGGTGGTTATGATCGAGACAACCTGAAAGGCACTGAAACGCAGATTGTCGAGAAATCCAGGATAGGTGCTGCCCATGTTGAGCAAGACAATCAGGATTGTGCCAACCATCACCAGGCCGGAGTAGAAGAGAAATTCCTCATTACGGATAAAATCGCCGATTCGGCCACGTAAGGCAAGATAGTGGAGGGAGAAATTAACCCCGGCGAGGAACATGAAAAAGGTGATGACCCAATCGATATAGGCGCTGTTGTAGGCGGCAACAGAAGCGTTGCGGGTTGAAAAGCCGCCAGTCGCCATGGTGGTGAACGCATGGTTGATGCCGTCGAAAAAGCTCATGCCGCCTGCCATCAGCAGAATAATCTCGATGCCGGTGAGTAGCGCGTAGACCCCCCAGAGTAGCTTGGCGGTATCCTGAATGCGTGGTTTCAGACGATCAGCGGTTGGCCCGGGAACTTCTGCCTTAAAGAGCTGCATGCCGCCGACGCCGAGCATTGGCAGGATGGCCAGGGAAAGGACGATGATGCCCATGCCGCCGAGCCATTGGGTCAGTGAACGCCACAGCAGCAGGCTGGGCGGCATCGCTTCAATGTCAGTGAGGATGGTCGAGCCGGTGGTTGTGAAGCCACTCATAGTCTCGAAGAAGGCATTGAGATATGAGGGGATTGCCCCTGAGAAAACAAAGGGGAGTGCCCCAAAGAGGGCAAAAAGAGTCCAGCCGAAAGTGACGATGGCAAAGCCTTCACGAACCGAGAGGTCACTTTCGGATTGGAACCGTTTGAAGAGCAGTCCGCCGCATCCCGCTGAAATGAGCGCAGAGAGAATGAAGGCGCTCGCAGCGCCGTCACCGTAAAACCAGGAAAAAGGTACCGGAAAGAGCAGGGCGATGGCCAGAAAAAGCAGCAGGGCGCCCAGTATGCGAAGAGTCAGAGTGATGTTCATCTATTCGAAGAACCTTTCAACCTTGGCCAGTGCTTCAGGCAGAGCGAAGACCAGGACCCGATCGCCTATTTTAAGACAATTTTCACCGTTCGGGATTTCGTAGCTCTTTTGGTGAACAATCGCACCAATGATGGCACCGCGTGGAAAGTTGAGATCCTTGAGCGGCGTGTCGAGAATCTGACTGCCAGTTTTGATCTCAATCTCCAAGACTTCCGAATTGCTGCCTTCGATAGTGGCCAGGGAAATAACATTGCCACGGCGGGCGAATTTCAAGATAGCGCCAGCCGCAGAAAGTCGTGGCGAGACGCAGGCGTCAACGCCAAGCGAGGGGGCCAGATCGAGGAACTCTGGCCGGTTGACCAGGCAGAGGGTTCGTTGTGTGCCGTGGTGTTTGCAAAGGAGCGAACAGAGAATATTGGTTTCGTCATTTTCGGTTGCGGCAATAAAAATGTCAGCATCAGCGACACCTTCGTCGAGCAGGGCCCGGATGTCGGTGCCCTCGGCGTGAATAATCATGGTTTTCTGTAACTTTGCCGAGAGCTTTTCACAGCGCCCCTGATCGCGTTCTATCAGGCGGACGATAAAGCCACGTGCTTCAAGGTCGCGGGCGACGCGCAGGCCGATTCGACCACCACCGAGAATGAAGGCCTTGCGCGAGCCCCTGCGTTTCTCCTCTTTAATATGTAACAGGTACTGGATGGCTGGCAGTTCTTCCTTGTGGGCAAAGATGAAAATACTGTCACCGACCTGAATGGTATCGTCGCCACGTGGGATGATGGTCTGTCCATGGCGCGTGATGGCAACCACGACAAAGCGATACATGCCACGAATTTCACCAAGCTCTTTCAGAGTCAGATCACATAACGGATTGTCTGCCGTGATGCGGTAGCCAAGGAACTGAATCTGGCCACCGACGAATTCGGCAACATCGAAAGTTCCTGCTCTGCCAGCCAGATTGGCCAGTTCATCAGCCACGGCATCGTCAGGATTGATCATCAGGTCGATACCAAGCTTATCTTTGGAGAGCACTGCGCCACGGCTTAAATAATCGATGCTTTTGACGCGGGCAATGCGTTTGCCGACGCCATATTCCCGTGCCAGCAGGCAGACCAGGATGTTGACCTCATCGAGATCAGTGACGGCCATGACAATGTCCGCTTCCTTGATGCCAGCCTGCTCCATGGTCTCGGCGCTCGCACCATTGCCGAGGATGCCGAGCACATTGAGACGATCCTGGGCGGCATTGAGATGCTCCTGGTCACGGTCAATCAGGGTCACTTCATGGCCTTCCATAGAGAGCCGTTCACAGAGAAAGTAGCCAACCTGTCCGGCTCCGACTACGAGTATGTTCATCTACCAGTCCTTAGGTTGAGATAGTTTTCAAATCAGAAATGTACAGCTAAAACACCCAGCTAAAACACCCAGAAGATATTTTACTATATTCCATATTCTATCTTCTGTATCCTGTTTGCCATGAACTTTTTCTGTGATGTTTCTGAAGAACAATTACGCCGCGAACGGCAAAAAGCTCGTGAGTTACGTCGCTCTCAATGGTGGCGCAATCGGATTGCCACCGGTCTTTGCCATTATTGCGAAGCCCGCTTTGAGCCTAAAGAGCTGACGCTGGATCATGTTTTGCCTCTGGTCCGTGGTGGCCGCAGTAGCCGTGGCAACTGTGTCCCGGCCTGTAAAGAGTGCAACACTCGTAAACGCGACCTGCTGCCTACTGAGTGGCAGGAATATCTTGATACTCTGGCTCAATCATAGTCCAGGGCCCGCTCCTAACTCAGTCTGGCCCGCTTCTGCTACAGCCTGGCCAGCTAAAGCTCTTCCACCTGATCCGGCTCGTCCTCATCGATGCTACAGTCTTCATCTTCATCATCGGTCAGTTCATCGAAATCTTCATCCATGAACCGCTCCAGAAAGCGTTGGTTGCTGCGCAGACGACGTTGGATTTTTTCTTCAAGCTCAGCGAGTTCGGGGAAACGTTCTTCTTTTACCCCTGCTTCCGGCTCCTCCACTTCAGCAGCATTCTCCTTCTGATTCGTCATTGTTGCCCCTTTGTGCACAATCGATAAAGATCTACGTATTGTCCTGCGGCATGGGGCCAGGAAAAATCCTGCGTCATCCCCTGCAACAGCAGCTTTTGCCATTCCTGCGGCTCTGCGTAGGCCGTCAGAGCCCTGTCAAGGCACTCTAACATGCTGCCAAGCCGGTATTCGTGAAAGAGAAATCCATTGGCGAGGTCTGCTGAGGCCTGTGGGTCAACAATCGTATCAACAAGCCCGCCAGTGGCATGAACCAGAGGCACCGCCCCGTAACGTAAGGCGATTAGTTGACCCAACCCGCACGGCTCGTAGCGGCTCGGCATCAGGAACATATCGCTACCGGCGTAGATGCGTCGCGACAGCGTATCATTAAAGCGCAGCTGAACACTGACCTGACCGGGATAAAAGCTGGCGGCCTCGGCCAAGCGGTGTTCAAAGTCAGGATTGCCGGTGCCGAGAATAACCAGTTGCAGATCACGGCTCATGAGCTTGTCCCAGCTTTCAAGGACCAGATCGATCCCTTTCTGGGCATCGAGCCGTGTGACCATGGCGACAATTGGTGTCTCTGACGATAGCTGCAGACCGAGTTCTTGTTGCAACTCTTGTTTACAGGCGATCTTGCCGGACAATTCGTCTGGAGTATAGTTGTGCGCCAAGGACTGATCATTGGCAGGTGACCAGAGCTGGCCGTCAAGTCCGTTTAAAAGGCCGTGCAGTTGGTCGGCCCGTGAACGCAGCAGGCCATCCAGGCCGATGCCGCATTCTGGTGTCTGAATCTCCTGACAATAGGTCGGCGAGACGGTGTTGATCTGGTCGGCATAGCGGATGCCGCCTTTCAACAGAGAGATCTGGCCATGATATTCGAGACCGTCTGACGTCAGCAAAGCATCATCCAGGCCGAGAGCTCGTCCTGTTTCCTCTGGGAAGACCCCCTGGTAGCCAAGGTTGTGAATGGTGAAGAGAGTTCTGGTGTTGGCAAAGAAAGAATCGTGTCCTCGCTGCTGATGCAGGTAAACCGGGATCAGGCCTGCTTGCCAGTCGTGGGCGTGAATAACATCCGGGACAAACTTGATCTGACGAACCAGTTCAAGGGCTGCCAGGCTGAGCAGGCCAAAGCGTTCGGCATTGTCAGGGTAGTCCTGGCCATCTTCACCATAGAGCTCTGGGCGATCGTAGAGTTTCGGTACGTCAATGAAGTAGACCGGCACACCATTGATTTCGCC
>DAOWJU010000176.1 GCA_030640215.1 Desulfuromonadales bacterium | reverse complement strand
ATATTTCTTTCCCAGAGTAATGTCGGCACTGATGCAGCCGTAAAGATAGTCGTTTGGATGCGCAGACAACAGGATTCGGATCGGGTCAGGTAGTTTGGCAAGGTTGTCGAGAATCCAGGCGCCAGTCTGCAAATGGACACCGATTCCCCAGGCCAAAGCATCAGACGGGAAGAGCAGGAGCACAAGAACAGATGCCAATGTTGAAGAGATCAACCATTTCATTGAATAGATATACCGCCCTTTCATTGCATAATACACTTTCGTATGGATTTGTCAGTTAAATATGTCCGAACTACTCATAAATGAAATTCGTGAGACTCTGGCCTCGGCACGCAGCCAGTTTGAATATCTCTCTGATCTCGGCATAGAGAGCCAGACGGCAGCTTTACCTGATGCCAACAAGGATCAACAGTGCACTGCAAATGCTGGTTTGGTGGAGAGCCTCGATACCATCCGCGAGGAACTGGGTGATTGTCAGCGCTGTGGTCTTGCCGCGTCGCGTGCAAAACTGGTTTATGGTGTTGGCAATCCGAATGCACGCCTGGTTTTGGTCGGTGAAGCGCCCGGTCGTGAAGAAGATCTTAAGGGAGAGCCTTTTATCGGTGAGGCCGGTCAACTGCTTGATCGAATCTTGTTGGCAATGGGCATGCAGCGCGAAGAAGTTTATATCTGCAATGTCCTTAAGTGTCGTCCACCGAATAACCGTGATCCCCAACCGGAGGAGGTGGCGACCTGCGAGGCTTTCCTGATCCGTCAGATTGCCGCAATCCGACCGCAGGTAATCATCGGTTTGGGGCGTTTTGCTGTGCATAGCCTGCTGAAAAGCAGGACGCCGATCAGCCGTTTGCGCGGTGAATGGCAAGAATATCAGGGGATTCCGCTGATGCCGACCTATCATCCCGCCTATCTGCTACGCAACCCGGAAGGCAAACGGGATGTCTGGGAGGATATGAAAGAGGTTTTGCGCCTGCTGAGTGCAGAGGGCGATGGCTCATGAGCCATGTCGTGCCTTTACTGCAGGCACGGCAGGTTGTTGCCAGTCGCCCGAGTGAGTCTGGGCAGTTGCAGCGTGTCTTGCAGGAAACAACCCTTGAGGTTGGAGCGGGTGAAGTCCTGGCTGTCATCGGCCCCTCCGGGAGTGGCAAAAGCTCCCTGCTGAGACTGTTCAATCGGTTGCTCGAACCTGATCGTGGTGAGATTCTTCTCGCAGGTGAGGACATCAAAAATATTTCCCCACCGGCATTACGTGCGCGCATTCCTCTGGTCGCTCAAAAACTCTTCCTTTTCCCTGGTACTGTCAGGGATAATTTGCAGATCACAGCCAAGTTACGTCGGACAGCCTTGCCCGATCTCAATACTCCAGAGCTGCTGGAACTTCTCGAACTATGCCACGTTGATTCTGCCTGGCTTGATCGTGATGCCCGCAAGCTTTCGGTTGGCCAACAACAAAGGGTTTGCCTGGCTCGTGCCATGGTCGGTCCCTGTCAGGCCTTACTGCTTGATGAGCCAACCAGCGCACTGGATCGACCCACTGCCGATCAGCTGGCGCTGACTTTTCGACAACTTGCTCGTGAGAAGGGGCTGGCGATTGTTTTTGTTACTCACGATTTACGCCTGACTGAACGCTGTGCTGATCGTATTGCATTTCTGGTGAACGGAGCTGTTGTCGAAGAAGGTTCCGTCAATCAGATCCTGAATCATCCGGCCACAGCAGAAGTTCGTTCCTTCCTCTCCCCGGAATTGTCAGGTGATGTGGAGGTGACGAGATGAACACTACAATTATCGACCTCAGTCTGTGGGATCTGTTGACGGTTTACAGTCTCTTGTTGATGAGTATAGGACTGGCCCACCTGCTCAAAGCAGGACAAAGCAAAGATCTCTTCTGGTCCGGTTTACGCATGTTCGTCCAGTTGCTCGTGGTCGGTTATGTCTTGCATCTGATCTTTGCCCTGAAAACGGCTCTGCCGGTTCTGCTGATTCTGATCGTGATGATCGGGTTCGCGGTGCAGACCATCGGTGCCAGAGTGAAAACGAAAATGCCGCATTTCTACCGTGTGGTTGGCACCGCGATCCTCTTTGGCTGTGGCGGCATGACCTTCTTCTTTTGCACTCTGGTGATAGGTCTGGAACCCTGGTACGATCCGCGTTACCTGATTCCCCTGTCTGGCATGATCATCGGTAACTCGATGACCGGGGCGAGTCTGGCGGTAGAGCGTCTGGCCGCAGAGTTTCATGAACGGCGTGACGAAATAGAAACAGCTCTCTGTCTTGGCGGTAGCATCCAGGCCGTTTCCGAGCCAGCCGTCAGTAGCGCTTTTCGTGCAGCATTGATACCCTCTGTGAATGCCATGGCTGCCATGGGTTTGGTCTTTCTCCCAGGCATGATGACTGGACAAATCCTTTCCGGAACCGAACCTTTAATTGCGGTCAAATACCAGATCGCAATCATGTGCGTGATTACCGGCAGTGTTTCGTTAACGACTTTCCTGATCCTGAGGCTTGGCTACCGTGCGTATTTCACGCCTTACCAGAGTTTGCGAGAAGATTGATCTGCGAGACTGGAGATTAGTAATTTAATGTAGGATGTGGTGAGGTACGAACCGCATCAATCGTAGTGGATTTAGTAAAACAGATATGGAGCTATGCAATGAGAAGAAGTGATAAAGCGTTACCGGATGATGCTACTGTAAGTCTTTTGCAAGCAGGTGAGTATGGGGTTCTGTCAACGGTTGACGGCGAAGGCCAACCGTACGGTGTGCCACTTAATTACTCTTTTGATGGTGAACGACTTTACTTTCACTGTGCCCTGAAAGGACACAAACTCGACAATATCCTTGCCAATAACAAAGTCTCGTTTTGTGTTGTTGGCCGGACGAAGTTACTGCCTGCCGAATTCAGCACGGAATATGAAAGTGTGATTGTGACCGGTTCAGCCTCAGTCGTGCAGGGTGATGAAAAATATCAGGCTTTGGTTAGCCTGTTGGAAAAATACTCTGCTGATTTTATCGATGAAGGGCGAGATTATATTGTGAAACTTGACAGCCGGACCAAGGTCGTAAGAGTTGATGTCGATTCAATGACGGGAAAAATTAGCCCGGCAGCGTAGGTCTGGACCTCTAGCAGCCTGTTGACTATCAATTAACTGGCTGCAAATTCGCCTGTTTGGCCCAGATTTCAGCTCCTTTTCGACCAATAGCTACAGCTATTACTCTCAAATGAGCCAAAATCTGGCCTCAAATATTCAAATTTTCGCTTCAGCCCTGATTGTCCGACAAGCAGCTAGGGCCTGAACGACTACATTTCACTTGCTCCTCTGTACATCAACCGGAAAAACCACCAGGTGACGTACATCAGAATGAATGCCAATCTTCTCTCCCGGCAAGTGATCACAATGGCTCGGAACCAACGCCTGAACCTTGTCACCACTTCTCAGCAGCAAAGTATAAAGGATGTTTGCACCGCGGAAATTACGTCGGAGAACCTCTGCTTTGACCGGGCTCTTATCATCATGAATAATATCTTCTGGTCGGATCAACAGTTGTACTGCTGTGTCTGGTTGCATCGTTGCAGCCATGACACCATCGAGCAGGCCAAGGCCGGTTTCTACCTGACTGTTGTCGCGAACAACTCCATTGATTAAAGTCCCTTCGCCTACAAATTCAGCAATACGGGGGCTGACAGGTTGGTGATAGAGATTGTGGGCGCTGTCCCATTGCAGGATTTCGCCGTTGTACATGACGCCGATACGGTCGGCAACAGCAAAGGCTTCGTGTTGATTGTGGGTGACGAAGAGTGCTGTTGTGCCGTATTCCTTGAGGATGTCACGTACTTCCATAGAGAGGCGTTCTCTTAAGGTGACATCCAGGTTGGAAAAAGGTTCGTCCATCAGCAGAAGCTGTGGCTTTGGGGCCAGAGCGCGGGCCAGTGCCACGCGTTGTTGTTGGCCACCCGAAATTTCGTGAGGGTATTTGTCGTGTTCGCTATGGAGTCCGACCAGTTCAAGTGCTTCGTTGACCCGACGAATCAGCATTGCCTTCTCCATGCCCTTCAAACCGAAGGCAATATTATCGAAGATCGTCAGGTGTGGAAAGAGAGCGTAATCCTGAAACACCATGCCGATCTTGCGTTTGGCCGGTGGCAGCTGATAACCGTTTCTGCCGACACATTCACCGTTCAGGAAAATTTCACCTTCCAGTAGTTGTTCAAAGCCAGCGATAGTCCTTAATACAGTGGTCTTACCACAACCGCTGGCGCCGAGCAGACAGCCGATTTCACCGCTTTGGAGTGTCAATGAAAGATCTTTGACGACCAGCTGACGCCCATAGGCCTGGGTAATCTGTTTCAGCTCAAGAACAATGTTTTTTTCGTCAGTCATTGTAGGCTCCGCAATATGAACACATAAAAACTGGCCACCAACCTCTATCACTTGTCTGTTTCCCGCATCAGTAAAACGATCGGTATCAAGCCGCTCAAAAGCAGGGTCAGGGCCGGTAGTGCCGCGCGTTCCCATTCTCCTTCAGATGTCAGCTCGAAAATTTTCACCGCCAGAGTGTCCCAACCGAAAGGGCGGGTCATCAGGGTGATCGGCATTTCCTTCATGACATCAACAAAAGCCAATGTCAGTGCTGTAAAAATGCCACCGCGCAACATCGGTAAATGCACCCTTGCAAGCAATTTTATGCCGCGTAACCCCATGAGCCGAGAAGCCTCATCAATGTTGGTTGTGACGCGGTGCATGGAGCTGTCGATCGATTTGAAGCCAGCTGCCATAAAGCGGATTGTGTAAGCCACAATCATGATCAGAACCGTCCCTTGCAATAGTTGCGGGATATCTATGTCGAACAGGCTGTGTGCAAGGTCAATCATGAAATTGTCGAACCAGGCAAGAGGAATGAAGATACCGACGGCCAGTACTGTTCCAGGCAAGGCATAGCCGAGTGTGGCGACACGGATTAGACCATGGGTCAAATGATCGCCATGACGTCGTCCTGCATAAGCAAGTAGCAGGGCCACTGTGGT
>DAOWJU010000160.1 GCA_030640215.1 Desulfuromonadales bacterium | reverse complement strand
GTCTCCAGGTTGACGAACATTGACTACGATGTTCAGATTGTCGCAAGAGACAGAACTGATGATGGCTCTGGCGAGCTATCAATGGGTGCGAATTCAGAAAACATCACCTACCTGGTTCAAGACAATATTCTGATGGCCACAAAGATATATACCGATATAGTTGACAACCCGTCCATAAAGATCACGGTTTACGAGCAGCGTGAAATTCTCGAGCAGGGTCACAAAGCGCTCCGCGTGGCCGTGATTCTGATGGCTGTTGGCGTGACCTCTGCTCTTGCCCTGCTGTTATTGATGCTACAGAAGTCTGTGATTGCACCAGTCAACCTTCTTACTCGCGACATCCTCGCGCGGCGTCAATCGAAACAAGCATGGGAACCTTTACGGATGGGAGGCTGTGCCAGTCAGGAGATTTGCTTATTTACCGATGAGTTCAATCAATTAATGGGGAGCTTGGACAGCAAGAACACCCAGCTTGCGGAAGTCAACTTCAGTCTTATGGGAGAGGCCAAGAAGCTCAAAGAGGCTCAGGGTATTCTGAAAAATCTGGATCAACTAAAGAGTGAGTTCATTTCAACAGCCGCTCACGAGTTACGTACACCGGTTGCCAGTATTATGGGCTTTACCGAGCTTCTCTCGGACCCGGAGACGATTGCCTCTTTCAGCGAAGTGCAGAAGCAGGACTTCCTTCAGGAAATCTACGACAGCTGCGAGCGATTGTCTAAAAATGTTGATGACATCCTCGATGTCAGTCGTATTGAAGCAGGGAGCAGCATCCCGCTGGACAAACAATCGATTTCAACAGAAATTTTGCTGAGCAAAACCGTCAATCACTTCAAACTGAAGGCAAAACACCAGATAACCTTGGAGCTCAAATCCAGTACTCCCGAAAATATGGTCGTTGACGTACACCGCATCAGTCAGGTCATGGAAAACCTACTGAGCAATGCGATTAAGTACTCTCCAAAAAGGAGCCGTATTTCAATTGTTGCCGAACGGGATGGTCGATACTGTAAAGTGACTGTTATCGATCAAGGTGTCGGCATGACCGAAGAACAGGTCGCCCGGGTTTTTGACAAGTTTTACCGTGTTGATTCCTCCGATACGGCGGTCAGGGGGCTTGGGTTGGGTATGAGCATCGTCAAGCAAATAATTGAAGATCATGGCGGCACGATCTGGGTAGACAGCTTGCTCGGCGAAGGTAGCAGCGTTTACTTCACGCTGCCAATTGCAGGCTTAGAAGAGGGAAATTAGTCAACCAGCCAGGTCATTGGCGATCATCTAAAGCCCGGCTCGAACCATATGAACCAAGGTCAGACCCAAAACTTAAACAAAGCCGCATTTGTCGGCCTCTTTATCCTGACGGCTCTGCCCGTAATCTCTTCTCCGCTCGCTCTGGTCGCAGGCTTCTCTTTCTGTTTTCTCTTCGGCAACCCTTTCCCGGAATTAACCGCAAAAGCCAGTAGCTCTTTGTTGAAACTCTCGGTTGTCGGGCTCGGCTTCGGCATCCACATCGGCGAGGTGATCGAGGTTGGCAAAAGTTCTCTATTGCTCACCCTGGTCAGTATTGTCTTGACGGTTGCTTTGGGGGAAATGCTCGGTCGGATTTTGAAAGTTCCGTCAAACACCCGCAGTCTGGTTTCTTTTGGTACGGCAATCTGTGGCGGTAGTGCGATTGCTGCGATGGCCCCGGTGATCAAGGCCAGGGATGAAGAGGCCGCTGTTTCGCTGGCCACCGTATTTGCTTTAAATGCTGTTGCCTTGATTCTTTTCCCACCGCTTGGTCACCTCTTTGAGCTCGACCAGCATCAGTTCGGTCTCTGGGCGGCCCTGGCGATTCACGATACCAGCAGTGTTGTCGGTGCTTCGGCCGCATACGGCGCAGTGGCTTTGGCTGTTGGCACCACCGCCAAGCTGACCAGAGCCCTCTGGATCGCGCCCTGCACCCTGGTTGCCAGCGCCTTTTGCAAATCAGAACAAAGAGTTGGCATTCCCCTTTTTATCATCGGTTTCATCGCTGCCGCCGTCATTAACAGCTGGGTGCCGAGTCTCGCTCTGGTTTGGGGCGGCATCTATGCCTGCTCCAAGCAGGTATTGGTTATGACCCTCTTCCTGATTGGTGCTGGCTTGACCAGGCAAGTTCTCAAACAGGTGGGTGTGAGGCCGCTGCTGCTGGGTGTTTTGCTCTGGGTCATCGTTAGTGTTACGGTCCTGGTCCTGATTCTGCAAAGTTACATCTGATCTGCTTCTGGAGTAAGGCTTAAGAACGTTCACTCCCCTTCTCTTCCCTGTGACTGCCTAATTATTGTGCACCAAAAACAAAAGCCTTGATTGCGAGGGCTCCTTTGGCTACAAAAGAGCTTCTGTATAGTATTTATGCACAATTATGCACAAAAAGTAGGCAGCATGCCAAGTCTATTGGACGAAAAGGTTTCCCCTATCTATCAAGAAGTTCTGGCGCGCAATCCCGGCGAAACGGAATTCCACCAGGCTGCTCGTGAGGTTCTCGAATCTCTTGGTCCGGTTCTGGTCAAGCATCCGGAGTTTGCTCAGCACAAGATCATTGAGCGTATCTGCGAGCCTGAGCGTCAGATCATTTTCCGGGTGCCCTGGCGGGACGACAAGGGTGAGGTGCAGATCAACCGCGGTTTCAGGGTTGAATTTAACAGCGCGCTTGGTCCCTACAAAGGTGGACTGCGTTTTCATCCCTCCGTTTACCTTGGCATCATCAAGTTTCTTGGTTTCGAGCAGATCTTCAAGAACGCTCTGACCGGCCTGCCGATCGGTGGCGGTAAAGGCGGTTCCGACTTCGATCCAAAAGGCAAGTCCGACGATGAGGTTATGAGCTTCTGCCAGAGCTTCATGACTGAACTCTACCGGCACATAGGTGAACACACCGACGTACCTGCTGGCGATATTGGTGTTGGTGGCCGTGAGATTGGCTACATGTTCGGTCAATACAAGCGTATTACCAATCGTTGGGAAGCTGGAGTTCTGACCGGCAAAGGTCTTGATTGGGGCGGATCTCTGGTTCGTACCGAAGCGACCGGCTACGGTGCTGTCTTCTTTGTTGATGAAATGCTCAAGGCTCGCAAGGATACCTTCGAGGGCAAAATCTGCTCTGTTTCTGGGTCTGGTAATGTCGCAATCTACACCACTGAAAAAATACATCAACTTGGTGGCAAGGTTGTCACCTGCTCCGATTCCAATGGTTATATCTACGACGAAAAAGGCATCGACCTGGCCCTGATGCAGCAACTCAAGGAGGTTGAGCGCCGACGCATCAAGGATTATACTCAGTATCGCAAACACGCCAAGTACATTGCAAAAGGCAATATCTGGGAGGTTCCCTGCCAAGTGGCCATGCCGTCGGCAACTCAGAACGAGATCAATGGTGCTGATGCTGCGATGCTGGTCAAAAATGGTTGTATCGCTGTCGGCGAGGGCGCCAATATGCCGACCACTCCGGAGGGCGTCAAGGTCTTCCTCGAAGCGCAGATTGCTTATGGTCCCGGCAAGGCTGCCAACGCAGGTGGGGTAGCGACTTCAGCGCTGGAAATGCAGCAGAACGCTGAGCGTAATTCCTGGACTTTCGATCATACTGAAAAGCGTCTGCAGGAAATTATGCGCAACATCCATGAACTCTGCTACGAAACATCGATTGAGTACGGTACTCCTGGCAACTATGTCAATGGTGCCAACATCGCCGGCTTCATCCGTGTTGCCAAGGCTATGGTCGCCTTCGGCGTCGTTTGATTCGGAAAAAGGTTACCAGTGTCGGCAAATTGGTTGCCGACACTGGTCTTTAATACAGCAGCTACAAGTACGCAGTTGATGATACAGGGTTAAAGAGCCGAGGTTTCTCCTGCGCTTTTGTTGTTTCGAAAAGGCCTTCAGCGCTAAACTCTCTCTATAAGAAAGCATGCAAAGGGGATGGCCATGAACGACAGGTGGGTAACGACAGGTTTCAGCGGCCTTGATGAAATCCTTGACGGTTTACGGATTGGTGACAATGTTGTCTGGAAGGTAGACAATATTGACGATTATCGAGATTTCGTCACACCCTATGTCATACAGGCCCTGGCAGAAAAACGCAACGTCACCTACTTCCGTTTCGGCCAGCATCCCCCGGTCGTTGATCCGGAACTAGACGTTGATACCATTGACCTTGACCCTCGTGAAGGCTTTGAGCCCTTCGCCTGTGCCATTCATGCCATCGCCACAGAAAAGGGTGTCGGCGCCTTTTACGTCTTTGACTGCCTCTCCGATTTGCTCTCCGCCTGGGTCACCGATCACATGATCGCCAACTTTTTCCACGTGACCTGCCCTTATCTTTTTAAGCTCGACACGGTGGCCTACTTTGCTTTGCTGCGTAACCGCCATGCACACAAAACCATTGCCAGAATTCGTGAAACGACTCAGGTTCTGCTCGAACTGCATAGTCGCGACGGGCAGAGATTCGTTCATCCACTCAAGGTCTGGCAGCGGCATTCGCCGACCATGTTCCTGCCCCATCGTCAGACCGGCAACAGCTTTGTGCCTTTAGCCAACAGTCTCGAGGCAACCGAACTCCTGGCCCAGACTTATCGTCAGGTTCAGGATGCTGGTAGCCGCCGTCTCGATCACTGGCATCGCCTCTTTCTGCAGGCTGAGGAGTTGAACTCTGCGGAGACCTCGCCTACAGAGCAGAACAAAATGGTGGAACATCTCTGTCGCCACCTGATTGGTCGTGAAGACAAAATTCTCAGCCTGGCGAGACGCTACTTCTCTCTCAGTGACTTGCTCTCCTACAAGGCCCGTATGATTGGCACCGGGTTTATCGGCGGCAAGGCGGTCGGTATGCTGTTGGCACGCCGAATTCTTGAAGCAGAGCCGGATTCAGAATGGTCCGAATGTCTGGAACAACACGATTCCTTCTTCGTCGGCTCAAACGTCTATTATTCCTACCTTGTCAACAACGGTTGGTGGGAGCTCTACGCCGAACAGAAGACCGATGAAGGTTATTTCAAGGCAGGAGCCGAACTGCATGAGAAAATGTTGAGCGGTGAATTCCCGGAACAGTTGCGTGAAGATTTCCAGAGTATGCTCGATTACTATGGGCAGTATCCGATCATTGTACGGTCGAGTTCATTACTGGAAGATAGTTTTGGCAGTGCTTTTGCCGGTAAATACGATAGCTTCTTCTGTGCCAATCAGGGTTCTCCGGAAGATCGTTACAGCGCCTTTGAGGATGCTGTTCGTAAAGTCTTCGCCAGCACCATGAGTGAGGACGCTCTGATCTATCGCAAGCAGCGTGGCCTTGATAAGCAAGTAGAGCAGATGGGCCTGTTGGTGCAGCGGGTTTCGGGTTCCTATCATCAACAGTATTACTTCCCGGAGTTGGCTGGTGTCGGTATCTCCTACAATACCTTTGTCTGGGACAAGCATATGGATCCGAAGGCGGGCATGCTTCGCCTGGTCCTCGGACTTGGCACACGTGCGGTTGACCGGGTCGAAGGAGATTATCCGCGCATTGTTGCACTCGATGAACCGATGAAGCTGCCACTCAAAGGTTATGAAGATATTCGCCGCTTCTCCCAGAAAGATGTTGATCTGGTTAATATTAGCGATAATGACTTGCAATCGCAGTCACTCTTTCATCTGGTCAGTGAGGGGATTGATCTGAGCCTCGAACGTTATGCTGTACCAGATCAGGAGACCATGGACAGGCTGCGGCAGCGTGGTAAGCCGGAGCAGAAAGTCT
>DAOWJU010000263.1 GCA_030640215.1 Desulfuromonadales bacterium | reverse complement strand
CCAGTCGCTGGCGGTGATTAAGGAGCTGGGGTTGAACCCGGAGATTATCAATGTTAACGGTGGTGCTATCGCTCTCGGCCATCCGCTGGGTTGCACCGGTGCCAAGCTGACGGCGACTCTGCTGCATGAGATGGGGCGTCGCGATAGTCGCTACGGCATGGTTTCCATGTGCATTGGTGGCGGCATGGGGGCGGCTGGGATTTTCGAGCGGTTGTGAAATGAACATTTTCTTAAAAACGGAATGATTAATAATTTTAGAGAGGTGAGTCATGGCAGAGAGAATTTTAAAAGGCGGTGAATATCTGGTCGCGGAAGTGACTTGTGAGGAAATCTTTACTCCCGAAGAATTTACTGATGAGCAGAGACAGATTGCCGAGACTACTGAGCAGTTTGTCGAAAATGAAATCCTGCCGCACATTGATGAGATCGATGAACAGAATTTTGATCTGGTGGTTGAGGGAATGGCCAAATGTGGAGAACTTGGTCTGTTGATGATCGATACTCCTGAGGAGTATGGTGGTCTGGAACTCGACAAGGTAACCAGTATGCTGGTCGGTGAGAAAATTGCTACCTCCGGATCGTTCTCTGTCGCTTATGCGGCACATACCGGCATTGGCACTCTGCCCCTAGTTTACTACGGTACAGAAGCGCAAAAAGAGCGGTATCTGCCGAAGCTGAACACCGGTGAGTGGATTGCGGCTTATTGTCTGACCGAACCGGGTTCAGGTAGCGATGCCTTAGGTGCCAGGGCAACAGCTACTCTTTCTGATGATGAACAGTACTATATCCTTAATGGCACCAAGCAATTCATCACCAACGGCAGTTTTGCCAAACTCTTCATTGTCTTCGCTAAAATCGACAAAGAGCATTTTACCGCTTTTCTGGTTGAGAAGGATTACGAAGGTCTGGTCGTTGGCCCTGAAGAAAAAAAACTCGGCATTAAGGGCTCGTCGACGACCCAGATCATTCTTGATAATTGCAAGGTTCCAGTGGGGAATCTGCTTGGCGAGATTGGCAAGGGACACAAGATTGCCTTCAACGTCCTCAACGTTGGCCGCTTCAAGTTGGGGGCCTGTGTCACCGGTGCTGCAAAACAGGCCCTGCTGGTGGGTGTCAAATATGCCAACGAACGCAAACAGTTTGGTCAGCCGATCAGCGAATTTGGTGCCATCCAGGAAAAAGTTGCTGACCTGACTGCAGATACCTTTGCCGCCGAGTCATTGGTGTACCGCCTAGCTGGCTTGCTGGATGCCAAGCTGGCAACGATTGACAAGGGCATCGACAACTATTACGTGGAATATCAAAAAGGTATAGAGGAATATGCCCCGGAGTGTGCGATTTCCAAGGTGTTCTGTAGTGACGTTCTGGCTCGGGTTGTTGATGAAGTGTTGCAGATCCACGGTGGTTACGGTTTCGTCAGTGAGTACCCGGCTGAGCGTTTTTATCGTGATGAGAGAATTAACCGGATTTTCGAAGGGACCAATGAGATTAATCGACTGCTGATTCCCGGCATGATTTTGCGCAAGTCGATGAAGGGGGAGCTGCCGTTGCAGGCTGAGGCGATGAAGGCTTTTGAATCGTTGATGACGCCGAGTTTTGAAGAATTGGATGACACAATTCCCTTTGCTGCTGAAAAAGCCCTGTTAAAAAACCTGAAGACACTCTTTTTAATCCTTGCTGGAACCGGTGTGCAGAAGCATATGGACAAACTGGTCAATGAGCAGGAAATATTGCTGACGGCTGCCGATATGGCTATTCAGATATTTGCCATCGAAAGTGCTGTGTTGCGTGCAGAAAAGGCTTGCAGGTCGGCAAGTGACAGCAAGAAGAAGTTGCTTGAGGCGACGGTTAAAGTTTTTACTTTTAATGCCACTGAAATTGCTGCTACTGCCGCCAAAAAAGGCGCTTATTTCGTTGAAGAAGGTGACACTCTGCTGATGATCCTTTCCGGGGTGCGCCGATTCGCTAAATACGATGCGACCGGTTTGCTGCAAGCCAAACGCCTGTTGGCCCAGACGGTCTGTGCAGAGGAAAAGTACCTGTTTTGAACCAGTGTGAAGTTTTGCACCGGCATGAACTTTTGAACCGGCATGAAGTTTTGAACCAGTGTGAAATGGTGTGGCAGAGATGAAACAGCACACTATCAACACTGATTACCAGGTTGGCCCGGTTCACTGTTATTCCGGCGAGCTTGGTGGAGAACTGGTCCTTTTTGATACCGGCCCACCAAGCGAAGATGCCCGGAGCTGCCTGCGCGAACAGCTTGATCTGTCCAGGCTCAGGCATATAGTGATTACACACTGCCATATCGATCATTGCGGGTTGGCCTCGTGGCTTGTAAAGGAGACGGGTGCAAGCCTGTACTTGCCCTATCGGGACACTCTCAAAATTGCCAGGCATGAGGAACGCCTGGAAAAACTGGCTGAACTCCTATTGGAAGCAGGTTTTGATCAGAAGTTTCTGGAGAGTTTCCGTCGTAGTATGGACACCGATGAGGTTTTCCCGCAGTTCCCGGAAAAGTATCTGACCGTTGAGAGTGATCTCCCTGAGCACCTCGGCGTCGAGGTGCTTGCTTGCCCAGGGCATTCGCAGAGTGACCTGGTGCTGGCTGGGCCGGACTGGGCGGTAACAGGTGATGTCCTG
>DAOWJU010000087.1 GCA_030640215.1 Desulfuromonadales bacterium | reverse complement strand
GGTGTGGGACGGGCGCAACGATGCCGGGCACCGGGTGGCCAACGGGGTCTACTACTGCCGGCTCACCCTTGGGGGAAGCGAATACTGGACGAAGGTGATGGTGATCAAATGAGGTCGGCTCTGGCAATTCTGCTGGCCCACCTGCGTGCCCAGGGCTTGACCGCCACAGCAATTGACGCCAACCTGGCTGCTTACATTTACCTGCTCGATGGCGAGCGACTGGCAGCCCAGGCCGGTGCCGTAGATGAGACCAGCCTACGTCGGGCACTGCGGCACAGATCTTCCTCTCTCAAGTTACTGCGTTCGCCAGCGGCAACAAAAAACTTCGCGCGTTACAACACGGCCGTACGCTATCTCAACCGGCTGTTAAGCTTATGGAGCAGCCTCGAAGGCGACGAACGACTGACCCTCGGTGACTACCAACATGACGGCCTCTCCCCTTTCAATCCGCAAGACCTTAAACGAGTCGCCAGCGGCAAAGTGGAGACCCTGTTCGCTGCATATTTTCGCAAGGAGCTGTTGCCACAGATACTTGCATTACAGCCTCGCACCATCGCCATCTCGATCAATTTCCTGCACCAGGCCCTGCCAGCCTTTGAACTGGCGGGCTTACTGAGCCGCGCTCTGCCTGATGCTCTGCTGGTCGCCGGTGGCGGACTGATCACATCGTGGCAGGAGCCGCTGCGGCGTCTCAACCTGCGCTTACCACCCTTCAATCGACTGGTCTTTGGCCCCGGTGAAACAGCTTTGGCCGCCCTTGCAAAAGGTGAAATGGATGACCGCTACACTCTGGCCGACGCTACAACCATCAGCTTTGTGCCCGACTTTAGCTTTGCCCGGGTTGCCGACTACTTTTCACCACAGCCGGTACTCCCCTTAAGTGCCTCGCGTGGCTGCTATTGGCAACGCTGCCTCTTTTGCCCCGAGGCGGCTGCCCCAGTCCACCCATACACCGCCAGCCGTCCAGCCGAGCTTCCTGATCTGATGCGCCAGCTGGCCGATGATTATGGAATTCAACATATTCAACTGACCGACAATGCCGTCCCGGTCAATATGCTCAAGGTCCTTGCGGATCGCGCCGACACATTGGCGGGGCTCAACTGGTTCGGATTTGTCCGCTTTGAGTCAGTGCTAGAGGATGCCACCTTCGTTGCCAGGCTGGCACAAAGTGGTTGCCGTATGCTGCAACTTGGGCTGGAGAGCGGTTCTCAATCTGTTCTTGATCGTCTCGGCAAAGGAGTGCAACTTGAATCGGCCTCCCGCATTCTGGACAATTTGTCTGCTGCCGGCATCGCCAGCTTTGTCTACATTATGCTTGGCACTCCCGGTGAAACCGAAATCGATGCCGAACAAACTCTGGCGTTTCTCGAATTGCATGCGGACAAAATCGGCTTCCTCAATCTTGCCATCATGAACCTGCCACGCGCTTCAAAACTGCTCGACGCCCCTCAGCAATATGGGATTGCGACAGCGGATCCAATCAAGGCTGACAACCCCCTTGGTCTCTATCAGAAGTTTCACAGCGACAGCGACTGGAACCGTGCCGCTGCGCGCCGTTTCCTCGAAAAACGGCTGCTCGGATCTACGGTCATCCGGGCGATCGTCAATCGCACCCCGCCGCTGTTCACCTCCAATCACGCCGTTTTCTTCACCGGTTCATGTCGTTGATCAATCTGTCGTGGTCACATCATTAATGAACTGCGCGATGTCAGGTGCCAAAGGTGCGGTCAGGCTACAGGTGGTTTGCTGGACGGGATGAAAAAACTGTAGTTGGTGGCTGTGCAGTGCTTGACGCTTGATTCCTGACTGCGTGGAAGGATTGCGTAACCAATCGAGATAGTCGTCATCATTCATGGTATATAGAGCGTCGCCAACAATGGGATGCCCCATGGCTGCCATATGGACTCGGAGTTGATGGGTGCGGCCACTTTCCGGTTTTAACTCAAGCAACGTGAAGTTGTCGGTCAGTTCGCGCAGGATCTGGTAGTGGGTAACGGCAGCTTTGCCCTGAGCCCCGTTGACTTCATAACGCGGCACCCGGGCACCTTTCACCGGACCAATCGGCAGATTGATGGTGCTGGCTGCGGGTGAAGGGCGACCACTAACCACGGCCAGATAGCGCTTAACCACTGAGCCGTTCGCAAACTGCTGCATCAACTGACTGAGCACCGTCTTGTCACGTGCTAAAAGGACTAATCCCGAGGTGTCAGCGTCCAGTCGGTTGACCAGGTTGACTTCCGGATAAGGGGGTTGGCGAACGTGGCGAAGGTGATAAATCAGGTTGGCGTTGACGAATTTACCGCCGCTATGGACACGAAGTCCCGCAGGCTTGTTGACAGCCAGTAGCCAGTCATCTTGGTAAACAATGCGATAGTCGAGATTGACTTCTGGCGTGCCGAAGTCAGGCATGTCACAACGGATGGTGTCGCCCCTGGCAACCGTCGTTGCCAGGCCACAGATGACGCCATTACAAGAGATTCTCCCTTCCTCGACCAGCTGGCACCACGCAGCTTCTGACAAATAAGTAAACCGGCCCGCCAAATATGCAGGAACGGTCATCCCGCTTGATGACGCAGGTACATTTGAAGAAACATTCATGAGGTCATTGAGTTCCGGGGTCAGGGAGGTTAGCAGTTTGAGTCATGGGGTCACTCGAATGCTCAATCGTGCTACACGGGATAAAGACCTGGCAGATCGTATAGAGCAGGTTAAGTTGAGGATTAAATATCAAATCATTTTTTCTCTACATCAGACAACAAGGAAACAGCCAACGCCTCCGACCAATAAAGTTGCCCATGTCCAGCGCAAGCAAAACCACAGTGGCCACCATGTTGTGGCGTGACAACCTCAAGTAGAGGGTTACCATGATAGCGTGAATCGGGAAAACATTGCGGCGGCAGGAAGGGGTCATTTAAGGCGTTGACGATCCAGGCCGGAACAGCCACATTATTAAGATATGGCAGACAACTGCACTCCTGCCAATAATGGCGGGCGTCGCGAAAACCGTGCAGAGGAGCCGTATAGCGGTTGTCAAAATCATGGAAGGTTTTTAGCTCGGCGTAGTCGTCACACAGAAACAGCTCCGGATAGCGAATGGCCTGTGCTCGAACCTTGTGCCCCATCAGGTGCATGAAGCGCTGCATGTAAATGCGGTTACCAGCTTTGGCAAGATGCTCTGACGCAGCAGCCAGATCGCAAGGCACCGAGAAACAGATCGCGGCACGGACCTGGACCGGAACCCGCGCTGCATCCTGGCCAAGATAAACCAGCGACAGATTGCCCCCCATACTGAAGCCAATAAGCACGATGGTCTCGTAACGCTGACTCTGCTGAGCGTGACAGACCACTGCATGCAGGTCGTCGCTGGCGCCGTTGTGGGTGAAACGTGGTTGACAGTTGATCTCACCGCCGCAACCACGGAAATTCCAGGCCAGCACATCCCATTCAGCAGCAGACAGGGCCTGGGCCATGCCGGTCACATAATGACGATGGGAGTCGCCCTCAAGCCCGTGCGAGATGATTACCAGACGCGACCGATCCGATTGCAACCAGTCGAGGTCGAGAAAATCATTATCCTCGGTCACAATCCGTTCCCGTCGATAGGCCGGCATAGGCACCTTACGACATAGCGACGGCCAGATCGTTTCGAAATGGCCGTTAGGGAGGAACCACGGGCGTTTATGAACAGGTCGTGTCATCGGTTGGAGTGCCTACTTTTCAGAAACTTGCGTTCAGCTACAGCAACAACTGTGTCTGCGTATAAGCCAAAACTCCAGCAACAATAATCGCAACAACAAAGAATACAATTACAAGCATTTTCTGCATACTCACTTGCCTTCTTTCAGCACATTCAAACGTTCCTGAGCAAATTTTGCGTTTGGTGTTCCCGCATACTTGCTGACCACCTCTTCGTACAGTTTTATCGCATGTTCTCTGTTGTTCTGTTTCTCCTCGAATTGCGCTATTTCAAGTTGCTGCTCCCCTTGGTCGTTGGTACAAGCGGTTAAGGCCGTGCAACAAATGAACAACAGGATTAAGATGAATTTTTTCATGCAGTTTCCTTTTGGAGATTGGGGGCATGTACTCGTTACCCAAACTCCGTATTTCCGAACGCTTAGGATGGAGGTTGGGCTCGTTAACGATAACAGGTTAAACGGCTATGGGGCTAATTTTGATATCAAAAATAAGCCTATAAGGTCATAAAATATCGGATTTTAGTCGTTATTTCTTTTAATTACGGGTGGTTATCTTGGGCCGACCCAAATCCCTTAAATATCGCATCAGTAACCCCCAGAAGTTTCTGCGCGACATGAACAAACTCTGTATGGAGATGACGCATATTCGTAAGAAAAAGGGGGCAAAGAAGATGCGCAAGAGAATCTTTCGCCGCATGAAAAAGCTGATGAGTGTTGTTGAGAAACACGCGAACAATTATCACCGCGAGCTCGAAACACGCTGGCAAGAAACCGACTTGAGCGAGATTGAAGCCCAGGTGATCCTTGACCGCATGCAGAACATTCTCGACCAACTGCCTCAAGCGGTACATCAAGCGCATGAACGCCTTATCGGAGAGCGCCGTGTTGCCAACAAAGACAAAATACTCAGCCTCTATGAACCTGATGCTCATGTTCTCATCCGTGGTAAAGCCGATGCTGAGATTGAATTCGGCAACGGGCTCTATCTTGCGGAACAAGCCGATGGACTGATTGTCGATTGGACGTTGATCAAAGAACAACCACCAAGTGACAGTAAACTTGTCAAGGCCAGCATAGAGCAAATCACACACTACTACGGCATTCCAAAAAGCTACAGTGGCGATCGTGGCTTCGACAGCATCAGCGTTCGTGCTGATCTCGAAAAAGACAACATTTCCAATGCCATCTGCCCGCGCTCCGTTCCAATGCTCAGAAAAAAGCTCGAGGACGCAGAATTCTGCCGGTTACAAAAGCGCCGTGGCGGAACCGAAGCTCGTATCAGTATTTTTAAAAACTCCTACCTCGGCACCCCATTAAGAAGCAAAGGGTTTAAGCACCGCACAATACGGATCGAATGGTGTGTTCTGGCACACAACCTCTGGAAACTCGGTCGAATGGCTAAACAGCAACAAGAAGTGCTTGCCCAAGAACTCGCCCAAGCGGCTAGAACTGTTGACACTTCACCTAGCCGTCAAGGGATCAGTGCGTTCAAAATCAGCTCATAGTCAAAGCAGCCAACGAAATACAACAAGAACAACGGCAATCAACAGAAAAGATCTGACGTATTTTTAAAACTCAGTTGATGGTCAGACCTACCTGTCGAAAACCCACCTTTTTGGGACAGGCTCTACTTACGCTATCACTTTGATTCCCGCCTTCGCACCATATACATAACAAGGGCTGCAATCTTTTGATTGCAGCCCTTTAGTTTTTAACACTTTCTTTTACACTACGTCACAATTCCAACGGTACAATATCGACGAGTTGACCCCACATTTATTTCTGGAAGTCTCGATGCCGGGCCGCATTCACCTCCGCCACCGGTGATATGCACATGCAAATCAATAAATCCTGGAGTTACTGTCTTCCCAACAACGGAAAATTTTTCAACTTCGCTAGTTGCTGCAACACTAAGATTTTTACCGAGACACGCAATTTTGTCTCCGGCAATCAAAATATCCTGAAGCCCCAAGTCTTCGGGGGCATATATGTGTCCTCCAAAAATGCCATTTGCATTTGTCCTATATTTAACGGGAAAAGTGAGCTTTTGAACCAAGTTAAAAGTGCAAATCCATTTAATTATTTGTTGCAGTACTTTTTACTTGAATTCGATCTCGAATAAGGTGCATTAGGGATGAAACATCCTCTTGGACCTTAGTGAAATTCGCGTTCTTGGTAAAACGCGTTTCATCCATGTAAAGGGCACGATTTATCTCTATCTGGATTGACTCACAGGTTGGTTGCAATCTGTGGGCGCGGTGGATTAAATCTCCACCCTTATAAGGCTCATTAATGCCGACATGGTAACCAAAACTCTTCAATGTCGAACCAATAAACTCAAGAGCTTCGCTGGAACTCGTCTGCCCGACGCCGTTACTCACGGAAAAATCAGGTCGGGCCAGACCGGAGTCATCATTCATCGCATTCCCTACAGATTTCATTGAGTGACAATCGAGATACCAGAGGTTATCGTGAACGGATGTCGCCTCTGACAAAATGTCCTCCAGCGCCTTGACATAAGGATCATAGCAAAGGGTTAAGCGTGTATCGATGTCGGCTACAGTGAGGCGTCGATCATAGATCGGCACCTTTGGCAAGGCATAACGCCTGATAACGCCCATTCCAGCTATGGTTTTGTTAGAGGGGGTGATTGAACCAAGCCAGGGCCCATCCAAAAGGTCGGCATCGAGATCGTTTCTGTTGCGATTAACATCGACATACCAACGTGGAAATTCTGCTACAAGCATGGTTGCCCCTAATGAGGGCGCTATGCCGAATAATTCATGAATCCAAGCATCCCAACTTGTCAGTAATGCCTCCCTTGGTGCTACTATTTCGCAGTTTTTAATGATTCTCCCACTGCTGTGAGGAGAATCAATAATTAGCGGTATTTCGGCCGGAATTGGACCTTCTATGTAGTAAGCCGAGTGTTTTCTAGAAACCACGACAACTCCTCCTTAAGGGTATTAAATCGTTTTTAGAATAGTTCTCGAGTTTAAATCCCGAGCACTTTCCTCCCTGCTGGGCACCCTGACTTTAATCAAAGGAATATTTTGTAAATTCCTTGTTCTTATGAGGTGCCACACAAACTTCCATGGTCCGGTCGGTAAGATCGTAGACGAGCATGGCAATCGTCATGGATTCGGTTTGACCTAAGCCATTGACTACCGGTGGCCGACAGACCGCATGAGGGTGTCCAAAATCATCAAACAGCGCCGTCTTAATATCATCTGTAGTGATATCCCCCAGCCGAGGCCGTAAGACCGCTTCTACACGTCGATTTCGATAAAGTGTATTCGGGGAAACCATAACATTGAGATCCTTGTATTTGGATCTGGCAACTGGGCACAAAAAATGATTGGAATGGACGAGAAGGCCATCTTCTGGCCAGACACAAAAAACGTCCTCGGGCGTCGTCTCAAGACAGACGGCTTCACCGTCGGCTATACCGATCATCATATTGTTGGAAACTGCCCGTGTCGGTTGGATTGCTGCCGCGAGTGCTTCATTATACAACTTGGACTCCAGAATCCGGCGCCTTATCAAGCCTAGAGGTATACCATTTCTGCCGAAGTCTTTGTCACTGCGCAGGGCATTCGCACCTACACAGATTCCCCGACTGTTAATGCCATGACGAGCCAGACCGCCTGCTTCAACCAAGGTAAAAAAATCTGGTGCATTATCCTGTTTAACATGCAGAATGATGGTCGTTTCAAGGCACCCTGTCTTCCAGTCCCAATTTTGCCCTTGCAACACGTGGCCATCACGGGTCGCACCACCCATCACTGCCACGGTGGTACAACCGTCATCAAGGTTTGTGGTGATGACTGGCTTCTTTCGCCCGTAAAGGATTTCGGTACGGGCATTTACCAACATGATTGATTCCAGGTCGACAGCCGCACCCTGGGCTATTCCACACATTTCTTCCAAATACTGCGGATTATAAGCTTCAAGCATAGGAGTAAAACGGCGAGTTTCATCGCAAATCTCCCCCCACTTAACTCCTTCATCAGACAAGAACTTGGTGTACAGTTCGATGCTCTTCGTCACAACGTTAGCAGCCTGGCGCCCGTACTGCTGCCCCCGTTCGAGAGGGGGACCCTCTATCTCTATAAGAGGAAATGATGTCATAGTCGTCTCCATAGTTTCAGCATTGTCGCTCATGCAATCTCTTTAGAATGATCAATGTTTCGATCTTGGGTCGAAGTTTCGGAATAGAGGTGGCATTCTACATATCCTCCCGGTGAAGTAGCGGCATCAGGAGCTGTTATCCGGCAAACGGGCATTGCTTCGGAGCAGCGGGGGTGAAACTTGCAACCGGTCGGCAGATCAAACGGATTCGGGAATTCCAGGCCAAGGTTAGGGTCAGTTACTCGCTTGCCCGGTTCAGGTAGTAACACCGACTTGAGTAAAGCACGGGTGTATGGATGGCGTGGATTTGCAAATAAGCTGTCGGTATCGGCCATCTCCACGATCCGGCCCAAATACATGACTGCGATATGTGTAGCCATATGTTCAACCACGGCCAGGTTGTGACTGATCAACAGGTAGGTCAGGTCCAGTTTTTGCCGAAAGTCGATCAAAAGATTGAGTATTTGTGATTGGACTGAGACATCCAGTGCCGATGTCGGTTCATCACAGAGAACGATTTGGGGTCGCATAATCAGGGCACGCGCAACGGCCACCCGTTGACGCTGACCACCGGAAAGCTGATTAGGATAACTGTCGTATGCTCGAGGTGACAACCCGACCATTTCCAACATCTCTTTTACCTTTTTACACTGGTCTTCTTTGCTACCAATTTCATGGACGCGAAGCGGAAGGCCGACAATTTGACCTATGGTTTTACGCGGATTCAAAGACGAGTACGGGTCTTGAAATACTGGCTGAATCAACCGTGACAGATTTCGCTGATGCCACTGGTGCAAAGCTTTTTCATTCACTGTGATGCGCCCGCTTGTCGCTGGTAATAAACCCAGTATCATCATAGCCAGGGTGGATTTTCCGCACCCAGACTCCCCCACCAAACCCCAAACCTGGCCTTTTTGAACTGAAAGAGAGACTCCACTTACTGCATGCAATTTCGTTTTCTTTTTAAAAATACCGCGACTGACGGAGAAAGTTCGGACCACATCAGACAACTCTAAAATGGTAGAGGCTGAATCGTTCATAGGCTTACCCCTTGGCCCTTATAAGGGCTGATTTGTTCTGGATTCCGCCAACATAAGTATCCTCTTTGAGACCCAATCTGGTGCCAGGGGGGATCGTTATTAAGACATTCATCCGTGCAGAAAGAACAGCGGTTGGCAAAACTGCAACCGCTGAGGTCGCCGATCAGTGAAGGTACTCTTCCTGGGATTGAGCCCAAGTAACTGCCACGTTTTGTTTTTCCTGGTACGGGAATGCAATCTAGTAATTTTTGCGTATAGGGATGCTGCGGCGATTCGAAAAGCTGAGACACCAAACCAGTTTCTACAATCCTGCCTGCATACATAACAGCGACCCTGTCGGTTACGTTTGCCACCACTCCCAAATCATGAGTAATCATGATGACGGTCATCTCGAATTCGCGTTGAATCTCGGTCAGAAGATGAAGAATCTGGGCCTGAATGGTTACATCCAGAGCCGTCGTAGGTTCATCAGCAATGATCAGATCCGGACTACACATTAGGGCCATGGCAATCATAACGCGCTGTCGCAACCCACCTGAAAGCTCATGCGGATATTGGCGTAACCGACTGGCCGCAGCAGTAATTCCTACCTTTTCCAGAAGATATAGCGCTCGCTCACGTGCTTCACTCTTTTTCACTTTGCGATGCCGCAAAATCGCTTCCATGAGTTGGGCCCCGACGGTAAAGGCCGGGTTCAATGAAGTCATGGGTTCTTGGAAAATCATGGCCATCCGGTTACCCCGGATGTCGGACATTTCGCTTTCATTGAGGGCGGTTAGCTCTTGACCATTGAAGGTTAATCCGGTGGCTTGAAGTTGGGCTGCCTGCGGTAAAAGGTTCATGATAGCCATGGCTGTCATCGATTTACCGCACCCGGATTCTCCAACGATACCGAGAGTTTCGCCTCGGGCAAGGGTAAAACTGACGTCATTGACAGCCCACAGCGTACCAGCGGACAGAGGAAAGGTTACGGTCAGGTTTTTAATTTCAAGACAATCAAGCGGTTTCATATCGATCCTAATTACGTTGTTCCGGAGCAGTTACATCACGTACTCCGTCACCCAGCAGGTTGATGGAAAGAACCAGGACAAACAAAGCTACTCCAGGAATGGTGACCAGCCATGGTTTGAAAAACAGCAGAGTTTTCCCCTGGTTAATCATCAGACCCCAGGAAGGGGTTGGTGGTTGAACACCAACTCCCAGAAAGGACAATGCCGCTTCAAGCAAAATGGCATGGGCTGCCTCCAGGGTAGCGATAACTATGAACTGATTCATCACATTCGGAGCAATCTCTTTAAAGATAATCCTCATTGTAGAGCAGCCTACCGCTTGCGCAGATTTGACAAAATCTTGGGATCGGATTTGTTGTGTGGCGGATCGAGTCACGATGGCAAATCTGTCCCACAGGATAAAACCGAGGACCATAATGACCACATTTAATGAACCGCCTAATAGTTGAACGACTGCGAGGGAAACGACAATGGTCGGCAGGCTCAATCGAACCGAAATTAAATAGGTGATAATCATATCCACCCTGCCACCGAAATACCCGGCAACTAGGCCAAGAGTCAATCCGATTATCCCAGATATAGCTGCTGTGCCAAGACCGATGATCAGTGAGATCCGTGCGCCATATAGCAGCCGACTTAAATAATCCCGGCCGAGCGAGTCGGTACCAAGTGGGTGAGTCATAGATCCCCCACTGTTCCAGAAGGGAGTTATCAGCCTGTCTGACAATTCCCCCAGGTAAGGATTATGCGTGGCAAGGAGTGGCGCCGCCAAGGCCGCCAGGCAGATGAGTAACAGGAGGCCACCACCTATCATGAGGCCCTTATGACCAACTATATTTCGCCGTAGAATCTGGCCCGGTGTCGGACCAGTAATCACTTCCACTGAAGGAAGTGGTTCTGTTGAGGTAGAGATATTAGTTGTCAATTCCAACCACCCTTATCCGTGGATCAAGCCAGGCATTGGCCAGATCTGCCACCAGTGTGGCAATGATGAATATGCAAGAAAACAACAACACCAACGCCTGCATAGTGGGCAAATCATTGCGCACTGTAGACTCATAGGCTAAAAAGCCCACACCATGCAGAGCAAAAATTGTCTCGATGACAATCGAACCTGTCAGGAGATGTCCTAATTGTACTGAGGAGACTGAGACGACCGGAACGACAGCGTTACGTAACGCATGTTTGAAAAGCACATTTTGGGGTTTCAGCCCCTTGGCCCGTGCGGTACGAATATAGTCTGAGGCCAGCACGTCGAGCATGCCGGTGCGAGTTAAGCGCATTATTGCAGGCATGACCCGAGTGGCCAGAACAAACACAGGCATGATGAAATGCACCCAGGTATCTGTTCCCGACGAAGGAAGAATTGGAAAAGTGACCGACAGCAGCACGATCAACATCAAAGCAAACCAGAAACTGGGTAGCGCCTGTGCGCTCACAGCCAGGGTCAGGCAAATACGGTCCCAGATACTGTTGGGGCGAATCGCAGCAATAACGCCGAGAGGCACCGCTATTAAAATACCAACAGCCATTGAAACCAAACCCAACCACAAGGTGATACTTATTCGCCCACTAATTAAAGCGGTAACCGGTGTTCGAAAATAATAGCTAGTTCCCAGATCTCCCTGTAAAGCATTCCCCAACCATTGCACATATTGATACGGCATTGGTTGATCAAAACCATAGGCTATCGTGATCGACTCAATTTCAAAGTCGGTAGCAGTATCTCCGGCCATGGCAACGGCCGGATCGGTAGTCATATTTAGGATTGTAAAGGTCAAGATGGACACTGTGAGAGCAACTAAAAGTGCCAAGAAAATTCGTTTCAACGCGTACATAACCATTGATGCTTCTCCCGCGACCGTTATTGTTCTGTAATCAATTAGCTCTAGTGGTTACCGAGACAACGATCTTTTTAGACCGTATTCAGTTGTTCTTCTAGCAGACTTGTCCCAGAGTAGAAAGATTCAGATTCTTGTAGTACGCAACGGCTAATAGTTTATCGACCGAGATTTGTGAACATGTTGTTCCTCCCTGTCTCTTGTTTGACAGACTGAGCAGAGGAACAACATGCTCACTTTTTATTTATAACAATGTGCCTTCACGTCTACTTATCCAGAAGGGACCATATTTGTCATAATTATCAAGAAGCAGACCTATTTCCATCTACCATTAAACAACCGTGGAAGACCATCAGGTGAAGCAGGAGAATCAAGGTCATTTGACATAACGTAGTTCAAGGAGTAGACGTAGAGTGGCACCCAGTAGCTTTTTTCGGCTATTTTTTTAATGGCCTTATTATAGCTCTTCGTGCGGACAGCCGGATCAGTAGATGAGTCCCCCGCTGCCATCCAAGCGGCAATTTCTTCGTCATGAACCAGATCATCCTGGCCAAGATTGAAAAAATTGGGGGTAAAGGCAGAAATGTCGGCCAGGGAAGAAGACCCCCAGGTCCAATGGGCGAACGGTACGTCCTCACCTTTTCTCCAGGCACTGCGTGCAACGCTGGACTTTCCTTTGAACAGCTGTGCTTTAATCCCAACAGCATCAAGATAGGCGACAACGGCTTCGGTTATGCCGAAATCTCGGTACGCGTACATTTTCGTTTTGAAACCATCTGAATAGCCAGCCTCGGTAAGTAACTGTTTTGCTTTTTTGGGGTCATAAGGATACCGACGGACATCTTCAGTGCAGCCTAATTGTACAGGGTTGCATGCAGAGTGAGCGACCTTACTGGAGCCTTTTACTAGGAACTTAACAATAGCTTCACGATCTATAGCATGCGCCACTGCCCTTCGGACCTTGAGTTTATTAAGCGGACTGTCGGGATTTGCGCGTCCGGTAGAATCCATCATGAGAAAAGCCACCCGCATGCTGTCGCCGGACATAGTTTGTATTTTTGAGTTGCCTTGCAAGCTGTCGATCATATCCGTGGGGACATTAAAGGTCCAATCAAGGCTGCCGTTCATCAACCCTGCTATCTGGGTGTTAAAGTCCGGAACAATATTCAGCACGATTTTCCCTATGGACGGCTGCCCCTTGGGACTGTCCTTATAGTAGTGCTCGTTCTTTTCTAAAACGATTTTTTCACCAAGCGCATTGTTAACAATCTTGTACGGGCCAGTGCCGATAGGATGACGATTTTGATAATCAACGCCTCTATCCCAAGCTCCCTTTGGGTTAATATGGAGCGGACCTGCCAAATACTGCAAGGCGGATGGCCAAGGTTTTTTCAGATGCATCCTGACCTTGTAAGGGCTAAGAACCTCTGCATTTTTAATCCATTTTGTAAAACGTTTGGATGGGACCTTATTTTCAGGATCTGCAATGTAATTAAAGGTGTACGCTACATCCTCGGCTTCAAAACTACTGCCATCATGAAATTGCACACCTTGTCTAAGGGTAAAATCAAGAGTCAGACCATCAACCCAATTATATGAAGTCGCCAACGCAGGCTTTATTTTATTTTCAAAAGAATCGAAATAGAGCAATGAATCCCAGGCCAGTCGCTGGGTAATCATACCCTCCCGAGTTGTGTTAAAGTATTTATCGACATGAGTGACTTCTTTCATCAATGCAACATTCAGGGTGTCATCTTTCTTTCCTGCCATGACTTGCGATGAAATGAGAATAACCATAAACGTGATCAGCAGAACCAAGGGTAAAAACCTTTTTCTCTTCATCATCATTTTGTCTCCTTTCAATTCTAATTAATAAATGGATTGTATTGCTGGTCATTCCCAAAGGGAAACACCAGCAGGCAACCCGGGAACTCTGGCTCTAAATTAAGACCGTTCAAATCAAATATTCTTTACCGAAATCGAGTCTGGAATTTCAATAAATTTCCCCCCACCCTTTTCGTTGAGTTGAGTCGCCACAGCAACGAACAGTGCATCCAGAACTGCCATCTGAGCCAAACGGGTGGACAACCGGTACAGCCAGGGTGCCGGTTCCTGACAATCAAGTGGAAGAGTCACATCACACAACTTGCCCAGAGGGGACCCTTTAGTACCCGTAATACCAATAATTTTAGCTCCTGCCTCTTTAGCCACATTAACTGCATTTATAAGGTCTATAGACGCACCATGGATGGACAATGCCAAAACTACGCATTCAGGGTTCAGCATGGAGGCACCGATGAGATGCAAATGAGCGTCCTTGTAGGTATTGCAGGGGATACCAACGCGGAAAAACTTGTGCCATGCTTCCATGGCGATCAGTCCAGACCCACCAAATCCATAGATATCAATCTGTTTGGCGGCACTCACCAAATCCACTGCCTTCGTAAACTGCATAACATCGATGCTATTTAACACCGTGCTAAGCACATCTTGGTGACACGTGAGAGTCTTCTCCAGAATCTTGACCGGTGAATCATTGAAGTCGACTGTTTTGTAGTTTTGTACAGGTTTCGGGAGGTCTCGTGCCAAACTGAGCCTGAGATCCATATATCCCTTAAGACCCGCCTTGCGGCAAAAACGGATTACCGTAGGTTCACTTACCTTTGCTTTCTTAGCGACCTCGGTAATTGTCGATTCGATGACTGTAAAGGGTTCGCGTAAAACATATTCACCAACCTGACGTTCAGCCTTTTTTAAGGAATTGATGAGGCTTCTTATCGTCGATAAAACTGAGTCCATGTAGATATGCTCCCTGAATGTGAATTAACTATGCATACGCCAGTATTTGTGTATAATTGCTACATAGATATTCTACCCACATCTTGTTGTCAAGTGGTTTTGTCAGATTTTATGTAATTTTTTTACACAGAATTGAACCCTTGGACAAAACCAAAAAGACATAGGTAAGTGGATTTAAAATGAAAAAAAACACCTCAATGATCGGTTTGGGCGGGAATATTCAAGGCATCATCTGGATGCTTCTGGCAGGGCTGATCTTTTCATTAATGGGTAGAAAAACAGTATAAACTGTCTACCTAAGTCGAGATTTTCATACTCAGCCTTGCGAACGGCCCAGAAGGATATTCGGGGCGATACTTCATGGTTCGGAACAGTGACTCGGAAAACGGATTATCGTCACTGACTCCGGGGCGACTGAAGGAAGGAACCACGCCCAGCCGTCGCCAGCGCAGGACTGTACGGGCAGCAAGCCCCCAATAATTGAGACGCAGGTTCCAATCTGGCCCCTAGAGCAACAGTTTCATCGAGAAGTTCGAGAATCTGACGGCGCATTAACTGTCCGTGTTGTCGTCCTCGTTCCCCCAGATCATCTGGGCTTTTTTTTTGAGAACCAGCAAGGCAGCCGGTTCGGCGAGTGCTGCGTCTTTACGCTTGAGTTCCTTTTCCAGTTCACGGACGCGCTTAGCCTCAGGGACCTTCTTATTACGGTCTGATGCCACTGGTTCCAGACCGGCAAGCATCTGCTCTCGCCACTGTTGTAACTGCGCATTGTGAAATCCTTTGCTGCGCAGAAAAGCACCAAGGGCTTCATCGGACAAAGATGCTGCTTCGAGTACAGCGGCCAGCTTCTCTTTGGCACTCCAATCTTGCGATCGTTTCATCAAGAGCGGCCTCGATATGGGAGTAGGAAGTTCAACGGAGTCTATGATTTTCTGCTCGAAAATAGCAGAATCTTTCATCCATCTATAGAGCGAGGCACGAGAGACACCGATCTCTTCGGCCAAGACCTGAGGACCTGGGTCAGCAGGATCTGTCATCTTCTGAACCATCAAGGTCCGGAATGCTTTGGAGTACATGTGCCACCTGACTGCCCCCAGTATTTAATTGGTGTTTTGAGTTCAGTAAGAGGCGCCGCCTCATCCTGAATATCGCGTATTGCAGTAAAAATTGTCTGATTTATGCCGCCCGTAAAGCAATAAACTTCAATCACTAATTTTCTCATTGAGCAATTTGTACACTGTAGAGCGGCCAATACCCATTCCCCTGGCAATGTCAGTAGTTTTTCATGCAAAGCCTGTAATT
>DAOWJU010000131.1 GCA_030640215.1 Desulfuromonadales bacterium | reverse complement strand
TATATGCTCGACAAGGTTGAGATTGACCAACAGACTCACTATGGTGTCGATATCGCGGGTCTTGCCAAGATGCCGATTCGGGCCGCCAACAACGGTGTGGTGATCTTTGCCGATTATCTTGGGATTTACGGCAACTGTGTCCTCATCGATCACGGTGGACGTGTCTTTACCATGTATGCCCACTTGTCACAGATGGATGTCAGTCCGGGCACACAAGTTACCAAGCAGCAAACGATCGGACGTTCCGGCAACACCGGCATGGCCGGGGGAGACCACCTCCACTATGCTATCTATATTTCCGCTGTTCCCGTCAAACCGTCCGAGTGGTTTGATCGAGCCTGGCTGCAGACCAGAATTGATGATATTTACAACGATTTCAAAGCTGGTGAATAGAAGCTCCAACGGACACGCCTTGTTGGCGTACCAAATCCCGTCGCAACTTTGTGATGTCTTATGTATTGCTAAAGGACTCTAAATGTCTATAAAACCTTCTTTATCCGGGATTAACCCAGCGGTTTTTTCCACGCTGCCTCTTACTGAACAAATTGATGTTCTGCGTTGCCAGGATTCCCGACGAAAGACCGATCTGCTACTTGATGCCGAGAACGGTGCCGAACTCATGGCTAATTTGTCAGCACAGGAAGTTTATCTTCTTGCTGTTGAGAGAGGGCCAGAACATCTTCCAGAGCTGCTGAGTCTGGCCACTCCCGAGCAGTGGAGCGGCTTTATTGATCTCGACTGCTGGGATGACGACAACTTTGATTCTGCCAAGACACATCGCTGGCTCATCTCGCTGCTGCAGGGTGAAGAAGAAGCCGCCTTTACTGTTCTCCGGCAGATGAACTTCGAGCAATTGATCCTGATCTTCAAGTCTGAAATGGATATTCTCTCGGGTCCGGAAGAGGATGAAAATAGTGACGCTCGTATTGATGCGATCAAGCGCGATGGCGGTTATGAGATTTCCTACTACACTGAAGATGGCGCTAAACTGTTTCATAAAATTCTGGATATTCTGCAGAGCTATGAACCGGAATTCTTCGTCTATCTGTTAGAGGCGGTGCGGGCCGAAACCATAGGTCTCATTGTGGAAAGTGTCTATCAACAACGGACCGGCCGTTTGCAGGATATGGGAATTCCTGAGTCTTTCACCGCCCGTAAGATTTATACCTGGCTTGACCCGGACCAGTACCGGCAGGAGCGTCCGTTTAAACTCACCCCGGGTTCTTGTGCTGGCAGTGCTCCCGGTTTCATCCTGACTTTAGTTCGTCCAAAAGGTCTGCTTGCTGAAGCACTGGCTGATGGTATGGACGAGGCGATGGCCTGGGAGATGGCCAGCGTGGTCAATAAGGTGATCATGGCTGACCGTATCGAGATGGGTGATGTTGAACAGGTCGGTGATGTGATCAGTAAGGTGGATGCCTATCTCAACCTGGCGCTTGAATGGCTGGCAGGGCAGGATGTTGCTGCCGCCAAAGAGTTCCTGAGCAGTTGCTATTATGAGGACCTGTTCCGTGTTGGCCACAGCTTTACTCTGAAGTTACAGCGACGGGCCGCGATTGTCAGTAAAACCAGCGTTGCGCCCTATCTTGATCATAATGCCAGGTCCTGCATTGCCGCTCTCAACCAGTTCCCACCGCTCTTTTTCGAAGGCGTTGCCGATGCCACACGTGGTGGCACGCGACTCTTTGCCAGCATCGCCGAAATTCACTCTGTTGAGCAATGGCTTGACAGGATCGAAATCCAACGACACCTGTTTGAAGATGTTCTGCAATTCACTCTACCAGTACCTGCCGATCTCGATCTCACCGGGTGTCAGCCTGACCATGCAGATGAAGTCACTCTGGTGGAATTTTTCCTGACCTCGCTGGCCAACAAGTTGCTGGGTCGCGAGTTTCAACCGTTACCGATTGCTGAGGAAGAGCTTGCTGGTCTGCATGGCATGGTCTCTCAGTCGGGTGGGTTGAATCCGCGCCTGCGTGAAGAAACTGTTAAGTGGCTTGACTCACTGGCGCCAACTGGTGGAGCTTTTGCGGCGTATTGTCTGGATATCTGGGAAGAGGAGTTCTGTTCGATTAGTTTTGAAGATATCGACCCGCGCTTTGTTGGTGGGTTGATTATTCGTTTGATGGAAATCTAAAAGCAAATGGACCTGTAACCCGTCAAAATGT
>DAOWJU010000197.1 GCA_030640215.1 Desulfuromonadales bacterium | reverse complement strand
GACGCTCCTGGCTCGTGCCCTGGCGGTTCAGCACGATCTGGAATTCATCGACTCAATCCCTGCCGAAACGACCCTTGATGACCTGCACAGATTGATTCCAATCGGCTTTGCCAAGCAGTACCGCATCTTCCCCCTCTCCCGAAGTGCCAATCGATTACAGGTCGCGATCTGCGACCCCGGCGACAGCCGCCCAATCAATGATCTGAGCACCCTGACCGGGGCTCTGATCGAACCCTGTCTTGCCACTCCAGAAGAAATCCTGCGGGCCATCAACCGGGCTTATGAAAAGCAGGCCAGCGGGACCGGTGACGTGATTGAAGAGATTGAAGGAGACAGTGTCGATGGGTTGTCCGACTCTCTTGAACCTCGTGACCTGCTTGATAGCTCAGATGAAGCGCCGATCATCCGTTTCGTCAACAGCCTGATCACTCAGGGGTTCAAAGAACGGGCCAGCGACATTCATATCGAGCCCTTTGAACAGGAGCTCATCGTCCGCTACCGGATCGACGGTCTTCTCTACGAAGTCAACAAACCACCGCTTAAAGCTCATGCCGGAATCGTCTCTCGCATCAAGATCATAGCCCAGCTGGATATCGCCGAAAAACGTCTGCCGCAGGATGGCCGCTTCCGCGTGCGTATGGGGGGCCGGGATATGGATATCCGTGTCTCAACGCTGCCCACTGCCTTCGGCGAACGCGTAGTCCTGCGTCTGCTCGACAAGGCATCAAGTGTTCTCAGCCTTGAGGAAATCGGTCTGGAGAGCGACCTGTTGAAGCCCTTCGAGGCGATGATCAATAAAAACCACGGGATTCTCCTGGTCACTGGTCCTACCGGATCTGGCAAAACCACCACCCTGTACGCTGCCCTGACCCGTTTGAACAACCGTGAGAAGAACATCATCACCGTTGAGGATCCGATTGAGTACCAGTTGCCGGGTGTCGGTCAGATTCAGGTCAACCCGAAGATTGACTTAACCTTCGCCAACGGCTTGCGCTCGATTCTGCGCCAGGATCCTGATATCATTATGGTCGGCGAAATTCGTGATCGTGAAACCGCCGAGATCGCCGTGCAATCGGCCCTGACCGGGCACATGGTCTTTTCGACACTGCACACCAATGACGCCGCAGGAGCTTTGACCCGCCTGATTGAGATGGGGATCGAACCGTTCCTGGCTGCCTCAAGTATCGTCGGTATCTTTGCCCAGCGTCTGGTGAGAACTATCTGTCCACACTGCAAGAAGCCGCACCAGCCACCGGAAGAACTGCTGCTTGAGATCGCTAGTGAGAGCCCTCTTCCAGCTGGAACCACCTTTTATCGTGGCGCAGGTTGTGACAAGTGTATGCAGATCGGCTACTGGGGACGGACCGGTATTTATGAATTACTGAAAGTGGACGATAAGGTGCGAGAGCTGCTGTTGCAGGACAAGGACGCCGCGTCGATCAAGAAGGCCGCCATAGAGGGAGGTATGTGTTCCCTACGGAGTGCCGGTCTTGCCAAAGCGCTCCAGGGCATCACAACTCTTGAGGAAGTGATGCGTGTCACCCAGGAGGAGGTTTAGGTGCCGCTGTTCGAATACACCGGACTGGATGGTCAGGGCCGCAAGGTCTCCGGCCGGATCGACGGGGCCGGGCGCAGTCTGGTTTCTCAACAGTTGCGCGAACAGGGGATCTTTCCGACTGAACTCCATGAAAGTTCCAGCCCGCACGTGCGCCGTCGTTGGTCGAATCTGCTGGTCAGCCTGCAGCGTTCAACGGCGGAGCTTGCCTCGGCAACCCGCCAGCTTGCCACCCTGCTCGGTGCAGGACTGTCCCTCGATGTTGCCCTGAACACGGTTGCCGAACAGACCGACCAACCGATGATCGGTCGAGTATTGGCCGATGTTCGCGAAGAGGTCATTCAGGGTAACCCGCTGCATCAGGCGTTGGCCAGGCATCGGGCGGTTTTCCCCGATCTCTTCATCAACATGGTTCAGGTCGGTGAAAACAGCGGGACACTTGATGAAGCTTTGCAGCGGCTGGCTGATTTTCTCGAGAGCCAGGCCCGGACCCGGGCGCGTATCCAAGCTGCCTTGGCTTACCCGGTGTTGATGACCCTGGTCGGTAGCGGCGTACTCGCCTTTCTCTTTGTCTTTGTGGTGCCGAAGATCACCCGCATGTTGCAGGAGATGGAGATGGCTCTGCCCTGGCCGACCCTGCTGCTGATCAACCTGGTCGATTTTCTGACGTCTTGGTGGTGGTTATTGACCATTGGCCTGGTGGTTGCTGTCACGCTCCTGTTGCGTTATCGACGGACAGAAAGCGGACGCTTGCGCACCGACCAGATGCTGCTTCAGGCGCCACTGTTCGGTCGTCTGCTGCTGCTGATTGCAACGTCCCGTTTTTCTCGCACCCTTGGCACGCTGTTGCAGAGCGGTGTGCCGCTGATTAAGGCTCTTGACATCTCCCGTAATCTGCTTGCCAATCGCGTCCTGAGTCTTGCCGTGGAGGGTGCTATCGTGCAGGTTCAGGAAGGCGGCAGTCTGGCTACTGCTCTGCGGGAAAGCGCAGTCTTCCCACCAATGCTGATTCAGGTAACAGCCGCTGGTGAGAAGAGTGGCAAGCTGGAAGAAATGTTATTTCGGGTCGCTGATACTTACGAGCATCAGTCCGACCTTTCGATCACTGGTATGCTCTCTCTGCTCGAACCGCTGATGATCCTCTTCATGGGGGGCGTGGTCGGCTTCGCGGTGCTGGCCATTTTGTTGCCGATCTTCCAGGCGAGCCAGGGCTTTGGATAAGATGACGTGAGGGGAAACCCTTCACGCCTCACATAGTAAGGAGTCTGACATATGTCATCACTTAATAATCGTTTCCAGCGCGGCTTTACCCTGATCGAAATCATGGTGGTCGTGGTGATCCTCGGTATCCTGGCTGCTGTGATCGTGCCGCGTTTGCTGAGCCGCCCGGATGAGGCCAAGGTGACCAAGGCCAAAGTGGACATGAAGAGCATCGAAGAGTCGCTTGGCCTGTTTAAACTCGACAACGGCTTCTACCCCTCCACGGAGCAGGGGCTCAAAGCCCTGGTCACCAAGCCGGAGACCGGGCGCATTCCGGCCAAGTATTCGGTTGGCGGCTACCTGAAAAAGGTGCCGGTCGATCCGTGGAACAAGCCGTATCTCTATATCTCACCGGGCGTGCACAGCCGTGATTTTGATATGATCAGCTACGGTGCGGACGGCGAACCGGGCGGCGAAGAATTTGATGCTGATATTAACAGTTGGGAACTTAACTAGTTTTCGTCCGGAAACGGCCCTTTTCCGCAATCTCTGCGTCAATCTGCACATTTGATTGTGCGGCGTAAAGTACTACGCCTCCGCTCAAATGCTTGATTTCCTTGACCTTGCGAAAAATTGCTCGTTTCCAAATCGAAAACTGCACTCGTGCTCATCTGGAGTTTCCGGATGGACACTAGATGGTATCATCAGCCATAAACCAGCCGTGGTAAGAAGAGCACAAGGTCAGCCCAATAGGTCAGAATCAGCAGAATGCCAATCTGAATAAGGATGAATGGCATAACCGCCTTAGAGACGTAAAGCAGATTGCGGTCAACTGCAGCACCAGCGATATAGAGGCTGACGCCTAGTGGTGGAGTGCAGTAGCCGATACCCAGGTTAATTGTCATCAGTAGACCGAAATGCATGGTGTCGATACCGAAGGAGGAGAGCAGTGGCAAGAAGATCGGGGTCAGGATCAGGGTCGCAGAAATAATATCCATGAACATGCCGACTACCAGCAGCATAACATTCACTGCCAAGAGGAAGACCCACGGAGATGAAATCTGGCTGACCACGGCAGTTGCAATTTTATCCGGAATCTGTTCAAAGGTCAGATATTCGCCGAACACCGAAGCTCCGGCAACGATGATCAGCAAGGTTGCCGAGGTGACTGATGAGCTGACGATAACCTGCTTGATATCCTTGATCTTCATGTCTTTGTGGATAAAGATCTCGACAAAGAAGGCATAGAAACAAGCAACCACGGCTGCTTCGTTAGCGGTGAACATGCCGGAATAGATGCCGCCGAAAATTAGCAAGGGGAGACAGAGAGCCCAGACACTCTCTCTGAGAACCGCGATTATTTCCTTGAAGCTCGGTCGATCCAGAGTTTTGTAGTTTCTCCGTTTACAATAAAAATAGGCGTATAAACTCATCGCCGCCATAATCATAATTCCCGGAATGAAGCCAGTCAGAAAGAGAGCCTCAATCGGGTCATTACTGACCATAGCATAGAGAATCATGGCTATCGATGGCGGGATAATGATGCCCAGGTTTGGAGCAGTGGTCATGATGCCGACAGAAAACTTTTCATCATAGCCATTTTCGATCAGTGCCGGGATCATGAAGCCGCCGATGGCAACCACGGTAGCGACTGTTGAACCGGAGATGGCGCCAAAGAAGCCACAGGCCAGGACGCCTGCCATCGCCAGTCCGCCCGGTAAAAAGCCGACCAGAGTATTGGCCGTCTTGATCAACTTATGCACAATTGAACCGGTGGTCATGATGTTGCCGCAGAGGATAAAGAACAGCACCACCACCAGGGCAAATTTATCCATGCTGCGGTAGAGGACTTCGATGACAATCTGCGGGTCGATGCCGAGCATGAAGACCAGACCGACAGTGCCGGTAAAGAAGAGCGCCATGAAGACCGGCACCGTTGAGGCGAGCAGGCCAAGTAGTAGCAGTAATATAGTCAGATAGTTGGTTTCCATAAGTGTCCGTACAGCTCAGGTTGGGTCAACAACTCGTGCGGGATCAACAGGAGCCCGCTTCAGCAATCAGTTTCATCCTTCCAGTCTTCAACCATGATTACAAGAGTGCGAAAGAACATCATTACGCCCATCACTGGCAACACCGAGTAAAATATCCACTCCGGGATTTGCAAACTTACGGTCTTTGCATATTCGTCCTCATACATCATGACCGTCATCATCCCGCCGAGGTAGATCATTGCTCCGGCAAATATCAGGGTGACCAGGTGGGCAAAGAAGGCCAGTGGTTTCTTAAGCCCGGGGATCATTTGTGGTAAGGCATCGATACGAATCAATGAACGGCCACGAACAGCAACAACACAGCCGACATAAGTCGAAAAATAGATGGTTTTACGCACAACTTCATCGGACCAATAGAGATTGACTTCATTGGTTAATTTGCGTAGCAGGACATTGGCCATGGCGACTGTCAAGGCAATACATACTGAAATCATCAATGACCAGTCTTCGAAAATGGTGAACGCGCGATCAATTGTTTGCATCGTTTTTTTTAGCATTATATTGCCCAAGACAATAAAAGCCGGGGAGCAGAACTCCCCGGCTCCGTTGAAAAATCGTAAAATCTAAGGTTGATTGCTACTTGAGTGTAGCGCGGACTTTGTTCATGTAATCCATGCCTATTTTCTCACCCCAAGTTGCGTAAACCGGCTCGGCCAGTTTTATCAAGGTGGCCTTGTCAGCGGCTGAAAGCTGGAAGAATTGTACGCCAGATTCCTTGGCTTTTGCGATCTGGACCTCCTGCTGTTTTCTGGTCAGTTCACGGGTTTTGGCACTCTCTTCATTGATGACCGTGATAAAAATCTTCTGCAGGTCTGCCGGCAACTTGTCGAACCAACGTTTGTTCATCAGGTGGATGAAGAGGCCTTGTGCATAATCGAGTTCGGTGAAGTTCTTGGCAATGGTGAACTTCTTGGTGATGTTACAGACGATCGCTGTGTGATCAAGACCGGTGATAACGCCAGTTTGTAGCGCCTGAGGGACGTCCGGCCACGGCATGACCGTAAACTTCATTCCCCATGCCTTGTAGAAGTCGGCATTGAGTGGTGCCTGAGCAATACGAAAGTTGACCGCTTTGGCGTCATCAATTGTTTTGACCGGGGTGTTGGTGGCCCAACCGTAGGGGCCGTAGCCAGTAACGTCAACTGTCATGATGCCGCTCTTCAGGGCGCTATCAGCAAAGGGTTGCCAGAGCTCAGGAGTGTTGCGGAAGGTGTCGAGCTTGTCGAAGGTATCGACAACGTAAGGCAGGTTGACGATGCCGAGGGTGTCAGCAACATTCTGTGCAGCCACCGATGAACTCAGCATGCCGTGAACGGCACCGAGCTTGAGCTTGTTGATAACATCTTTCTCACCACCAAGTTGCGCTAGTGGACGATAGTCGACGTAGATGCGACCGTTTGATTTTTCCCAAACAGCATCGCGAATATTGTAGCCAACAGCAACTCCCTCGATAACCGGGTGAGATATGTTCGATAAAATGTAGGTGTATTCCGCTTTGGAATAATCAAATTTTGTCTTCCAGTTCGCAAGAGGATCTTTTTTTGCTTCGGCGGCAAGCAGGGGGCTGGTCAGTAAGCTGACAATCAGTAGGGTGAGCAGGGGAAAAACGACAAAGATTCTCTTCATTTTATACCTCCTAACAGGGTGTTGACCTGCGTCACTCATTTGACGCGAGGTTTTAGTTTTATCTAGCAGCCTGTCGGACAATCAGGGCTGAAGCGAAAATTTGGGTGTTTAAGACCAGATTTTGGCTCATTTGAGAGTAATAGCCGTAGCTATTGGTCGAAAAGGAGCTGAGATCTGGGCCAAACAAGCGAATTTGCAGCCAGCTCATTGATAGTCCAACAGGCTGCTAGGCTTCGAGAGCTTTGACCAGAGCACGCAAAGTTTTGTTGTAAGGTGTGAGTACTCCTGCTCGTTCTCCATATTCAATGATTTTGCCATTAATATAGTCGACTTCG